>CAZKPU010000007.1:0-3690 GCA_964554715.1 uncultured Thermotogae bacterium
CCTGGCCGCCACCGGGTCCGCGAACCTGTCCTTCAGCAGGTCGAAGCAGGAGTCAATGCGGGCCGTGACCCGGTAGTCACGGGCGAACTCCTGGAAGGGGCCGCGCAACTCCTCCGGCCCCCGCTCCCCCAGTGCGATCAACGCCTCCGGAAGCGACATCCCCGCGCGCACCGAGCTCAGCAGGTCATCGATGGCGTCCGGCCAGAGCCCGCGCAACTCCGTGCGGCGCCTCTCCGCACGGACCTGGACCACGAAGGTGGGGACGAGGCCGACGATGAGGCCGAAGGCGAGCGCGACCGTCACCGCTCCGGTGAAGGCCCAGACGAGAAGCGAGACGACCACCACCGCCGCACCCAGCAGGAGTCCGAGCACTACGCCCACGGCGTCTCCTCCGCCAGGAGGGCCTGCACGTCGTACCCGGCCCGCTCGAACCGTTCCACCCCGGGAGGAGCACCGTTGCCGCGCCGGAGAGTGCCGTCACGCCGCACGAAGAGGTCAGCGGTCTCGATCACGCCGCCCTCGACGCGCCCAGTGACAGCGATGATCTCCCGCACCGACCGCGTCCCGTCGCGGGCGAGGTCCAGGTGCACCACGACGTCGAGGGCGGCCGCGACCGTGGGCACCACGAACGCCGCCGTCACGTTCTCCCCTGCCAGCAGGGGAAGCGTCGAGAGCTTGACGACCGCCTCGCGGGCGGAGTTCGCGTGGATGGTGGACATCCCCGGCAACCCGCTGTTGAGAGCGACGAGCAGATCGAATGCCTCGGCCTCCCGGACCTCACCGACGATCAGCCGGTCCGGCCGCATGCGCAACGCCTCCTTCACGAGCCGCCGCAACGGCACCTCCCCCGTGCCCTCGAGGCTCGGCTGGCGGCACTGGAGCCCCACGCAGTCGCGGTTCAGCAGGTTGAGTTCGAAGACCTCCTCGCAGGTCACCACCCGCTGGCTCGCCGGGATGCTGCCCGCGAGGGCGCGCACCATCGTCGTCTTCCCGGCCTGCGTCGCACCGGAGACCAGCACGTTCAGGCCGGCGGTGACGGCGGCGTCGAGGAAGCGCGCCGCCCGGGGCGTCAGCGACCCGTGGGACACGAGGTCGTCCAATCGGTGGGCACGGGCGATGTACTTGCGGATGTTCACCGCCCACGCGCTCGCCGTTATCGGCGGGATGGCGACGTGCAACCGCTCCCCACCCACGAGGGCGGCGTCGACGAAGGGTTGGGAGATGTCCAGCCGCCGGCCGGAGGACCGCAGCATCCGCTCCACGAGGTCGCGGACGGACTGGTGGTCGAGGATCGTCGTCGTGAGCTCGGGGCGCCCCGAGCGGGCGATGAAGATCCGGCCCGGTTCGTTGATCCAGATCTCCTCGACGGCCGGGTCGTCCAGGTACTGCTGGAGCGGCCCCAGGCCGGCCACGGAGTCGAGCAGTTCCTTCGCGACGCCGTCGGAGTCGCCGAGGGCGGGGACGAGTCCGGCGAGCGAGCGCTGGTCGTAGTCGTCGACGGCCTCCGCGATGAGGGCACGGATACCGGTGAAATCGGCTGCGGGGTCGATGCCACGGCGGCGCGCGAGTTCGCGCACCTCGTACTCCAGCAACGCGACGGCGTCGTTCATCCTGTCCCCCTGCGGCACATCCCCCGTGTGCCCCTCCCGCACGGTAGCGGCGCCCGGCCGTGTGCCGCCAATCCGTCTCACGCACCTGTGGACGGACCTCCGCGCGCCTCCCACGGCGGCGTGGGATGACACCGCCCCGGCCGCGAGGGCGTTACCGTTGGACCCGTGGCCCGCAACCCGTCCCTCCAGCTCGCTGCCCTCGCCACGGTGGCGATCCCCGGGCTCGACGTCGTGGCCACTCGCGCCCCCCAGCGCACCACCGCTGACTACCGCTACTGCGGGGTCCTCGACGACGCCGGCCGGCACTGGGTTGTCCAGGCGCCCCTTCACGCCTCGGCCGCCATCGCCCTGGACGCGGAGTCCGAGGTGCTGCGGCAACTCGTGGCGGCTGTCCGTGACGGGGCTCTGCCCTTCGACGTCGCCGACCCGGCGGGCTTCGCCGCCCTGCCGGAGGGGTGGCGCGTCATGGTGTACCGGGAACTGCAGGGCCGGGAGCTCGACCTGGACTCCCTCCGGCCCGGGCCCGGACCCACCGCATCGCTGGGTCGCGCCGTCGCAGCGATCCACGAGCTCCGCGGCACGCTCATCGCGGACGCCGGCCTGCCCGTCTACGACGCCGCGTCCTACCGGTCGCGCAGGCTGGCCGAGGTGGACGACGCCGCCCGCACCGGCAGGGTCCCGCCGGCGCTCCTCGCCCGCTGGGAGCGCGCCCTGGAGGACATCTCCCTGTGGCGGTTCCGGGCCACGCCCGTGCACGGCGATCTCGCCGCCGAGAACGTGCTCATGGCGAACGGCCAGGTGGTGACGGTGGTCAACTGGTCCAACGCCCATGTCGGTGACCCCGCCGAGGACCTGGCCTGGCTGTACGCCGCGGCACCGGAGGAGAGCCTCGACACCCTGGAGGAGTCCTACGCGATGGGGCGGTCGGAGCCGCCGGACCCGCACCTCGTGAGCCGGGCCCAGCTCTACTCCGAGCTGGCGGTGGCCCGGTGGCTGATGCACGGCGTGCGTCTCGACGTGCCGGACATCGTGGCGGACGCGGAGTCCATGCTCACCGCACTCGCACTCCAGGTGGAGGACTCCGACCCCATCGGGCACGTCCGTCCGGTGGTCCAGCCGGCCCCCGAACCTGAACCCGTGTCCGCTGGCACACCCGGAACCTCCGGGACGCCCGCGACCGCCGCCACCGCCGCGACGGCGGACACGGCGGGTGGCACGTGGGAGGTGCACGGCTCTCTCGACCCCGACGACGGCGGTGAGGTCGTCGCCGTCGACTTCGGGACCGCTGGGACCCCGACACCCCCGTCGCCCGCCTGACGCCGGACGCCGGACGCCGGACGCCTTGCGCCGACGCGCCCGCCCGGAGCCGGGCGGGCGGGCTCAGCCCGGCACCCCCGCGGCGACGAGGGCGCGCGCGAACCGCTCCTCGACCTGCGCCTCGGTCCACGGGTCCGCACGCACCGTCACGCCGTCCGCCACGTGGAAGAACGCCCCGGAGATCGCCGTGAGGGGCACCCCTGACGCGCGGGACCACGCGAGACGGTAGAGCGCGAGCTGCATCTGGCGGACGTCGAGCTCGGCCCGCGTGCTCGGCGGACGCCCCGTCTTCCAGTCCACGACCTCGATCCGGTCGCCCTCAGCGAACACGGCGTCGATGCGGCACCGGATGACCCTCCCGGCCACGAGGGTCTCGAGGTCGGCCTCCACGGCGATCGGGCGTCGTGCTGCCCAGGGCGAGGCGAGGAAGTTCCGCCGCAGGTCGGCGAGGCCCGCGGTCGCCTCGTCAGGGTCGAGGTCCTCGTCGGGATGGAGCAGCGCAGGCTGTTCGAAGTGGTGCTCCACCCACGCGTGGAACTCCGATCCGAGGCGCGCCCGTGGCTGCGGCCTGAAGGGTACCGGCCGGCGGAGCCGGCGGGCGAAGTCCTCCGGTTCCGCGGTCAGCGCGATCGCCGCGGACGCCGAGAGGTGCCCGTCGAGGTCCAGTGCCGGTTGCGCTCGCCGCTCCGTCCGTTCAGCGAGCAGGACTGCCGCCTCGTCCGCGAGCCGGTATTTCGATTAGCAGAGAGTCGCTCGAGGCGAG
>CAZKPU010000007.1:3700-10318 GCA_964554715.1 uncultured Thermotogae bacterium
GTGTGTCGGTGGGCGTGCTGGTCGGCGTATTGGTGATCGTCGGCGTGAGGGTGGGCGTGTCGGTGGGTGGGTTGATGATCGGTTCCCAGGTTTCCTGTGTGGCGAGCGCCACCGCTGCCAGGGCGTCCGTGTCCGGCCTGAGCGCGTCGCACGAGCGGCGGACTGCCGCGGCGGCGAGGTCGAGGCGGGCGCGGCGTGCCCCCACGGGATCGGCGAGCGGGTACTCCGCGTGTCGGACCTCCTCCAGCTCGGGGTTCAGCGCCTCCGCGGGAGGTGCGGGCACCACCGCGAAACCGGGCGACGGCACCGCTGCGACGTCGTCGAGGAACCGTGAGAGGGGCACGGCCCTCGCCACGCCCGGCAGGAAGCGTGAGGCGCTCAGCAGGAGGTGGTGGCGGGCACGGGTGGCGGCGACGTAGGCGAGACGCCGCTCCTCGGTGAGCTGATGGTCGAGGTTCCGCACCTTGAAGTCGTCCAGGTCCGCGGTGAACTCCGCCCAGCTGGCCGCGTCGGTCCGCAGGGCGGGAAGCGCGGCGGCGTCACCACGGAGCGGATACGGGAACTCCTCGGCCCGCGTCACCCAGCCGCCGTCGGAGCTGGCCGCCACGCCCGCAGGGGTCCTCCGGCACGAGGGGAACTGGGTGTCACTGAGGCCGGCGACGGCAACCACGTCCCACTCGAGGCCCTTGGCCGCGTGGACCGTCAGCACCTGGACCGCGTCCGTGGCCACCTCGACCTGCTCGATGTCGAGCCCGTTCTCGTTCGCCTCCGCGGCGTCCAGCCAGGCGAGGAACCCCCCGAGGGTGGGGGTGAGGGCACCCGCTGCCCAGGACGCCGCGTGCCCGGCGAAGGCGTCGAGGTTGGCACGGGCGGTGACCGGGTCGGTGCCGGCCCGCGCCGCCACCTCGATGTCGAGCCCGAGCCGTCGCTCCGCCGCGGACACGAGGTCGACGAGCGGAAGGTCGAGATCCCCGCGGATGCCGCGCAGCACCGCCCGCACCCTCTCCGCACGCCGGCGACCCTCCGGGGAGAGAGCGAGTCCGTCCACCGTGTGCCATCCCGATGGCGGGAGCCGGTCGAGTGCCTCCACGATGGTGGCGGTCTCGGTGGCCTCCCCGTCCCGCCCACCCAGCACCCCCGCCCAGTCGGCCAGGACCCGGAGGTCCGCCAGGCCGAGGCGCGCGCCCGTGAGCAGCCGCATCAGCGCGTCGCCCCTGGCGGCGTCATGGGCCACCTGCAGCGCGCTGCGGAGATCCACCACCTCGGGGGTGTGGAGCAGTCCGCTCAGGCCGACGACGGTGGCGGGGAGTCCCCGCTCCCGCAGCGCACGGAGCACCTGGGGGAACTGCTTCCGGGCCCGGCACAGCACGGCGGCGCTGCTCCCGGGGCGCCAGCGCTCCCCGATCCACCGTGCGATCTCCGCGGCTTCCTCCGCCTGGGTGAGTGCCACCGACACACCCACCTCGCCCGCTTCGGCACCAGGGTGCGGATCGCGGGGGCCCAAGAGGGCGCCCTCCGGACCGGCGGTGTGCCGCAACGGTGCGGACAGCGCGTTCGCCGCGGCGAGCACGGCATGGTCGTTGCGCCACGACGTCGCGAGCGAGAGGGTGGCGACAGGTCGGCCGGGCAGCGCGAACCTCTCCCGGAAGCCCGTCAGCGAGGCTGCGGACGCCCCCCGCCAGCCGTAGATGGCCTGGTGGGGGTCGCCGACGGCCATCACGGGATGGCCGGGACCGAACAGGTCGGCGAGCAGGCCGAGCTGGGCCACAGAGGTGTCCTGGAACTCGTCGAGGAGCACCACCCGGTACTGGGCGCGCAGGAGCGCTCCGACGGCGGGCACACGGTGGGCGATCGCACAGGCGAGGGCGACCTGGTCGGAGAACTCGACGAGGCCCAGTTCGACCTTCCGGGTCTCGTAGGCGCGGACGATGTCGAGGAGCGCCAGACGGGCGCGCACCGCGTCGGCGTAGGTCATTACTCCTCCTGATAACGAGATATCAACACCGGCAAAACGTCCTTCATCCCGGCGATTCGTGGGGATTATACGATGCACCTACATCCGGACCAAGTCCGTCTTTCGCGCCGTCTACGGAGCCGACGGATCCACCGACTTCGATGATTCCCACGCCTGCGGGTAGAAGCTGGCATAGGCGCGGTGGAACGTGATCGGAACCGTTCCCAGCGGCCCGTTTCTCTGCTTGGCGATGATCAGCTCACTGTCGGCAGACGCCCCTTGCGATGCGACCGCACTCTCATCGCCCGGCTGATCGTAGTAGTCCTTGCGGTAGATGAACGCAACGATATCGGCATCCTGCTCGATGGCACCGCTTTCGCGGAGATCGGCGAGCTGCGGGCGCTTCGATTCACGCCGTTCGACCGCACGATTGAGCTGTGAAACGGCGATAACCGGAATGTTGAGTTCCCTGGCGAGCTTCTTCAACGAACGCGAAATGTGCGCGATCTCTTGTTCTCGAACGTCCGTCCTGATGGAACCTTCGACGAGCTGCAGATAGTCCACGATTACCATGTCCAGCCCGTGGGCAGCGTGCATTCTCCGCGCCTTGGCGCGGATCTCGAAGATCGAGATCCCCGGCGTCTCGTCGATGAGAACGTTGGCTTGCTGAAGCTTGCTTGCCGCCATCGCAAGGTCCCGCCACTTCGCGCTCGGCACATAGCCTCCGCGCAGCCGGTGCAGGCTGACCTTTCCTTCCCCACAGAGAAGCCGCTCAAGGAGTTGCTCCTTCGACATCTCAAGCGAGAAGACGGCGACGGTTGCGTTCTCGCGGATCGCGACATGGCGCGCCAGCGCGAGAGCGAAGCTTGTCTTTCCTGTTCCCGGCCGCCCGGCAAGAACAAGCAGATCGGACCTTTGCAGCCCGGAGGTCATCTCATCAAGCTTCGGGAACCCCGTGGAGAAACCTGTCACCGTGTGGCGATTGGGGTCCCGATGCAGCTCTTCCAGTGCGGCGATGTGATCGTAAAGGAAATCGCGAACGTGATGATACGAAGCCCCTTCACCCTTCGCAGCGGACACACCGAACACGATCGATTCGGCCTTATCCAGGACCTCGTCCGTTTCCAGCGCCTCGTTGTAGCCGAGTTCGGTGATGACCCCGCCTGCTTCGATCAGCGAGCGAAACACCGCCTTCTTACGGACGATGCCCGAGTAGTACTCAAGACTTGCCGTGGTGGTCACTCGGTCCAACAGCTCGTTGAGGTACATCCTGCCACCGACGGCATCGATCTGATCCTGCTCTTCGAGGTGGTTCGCCATCGTCACGACGTCGATCGGATCGCCACGGTCGAACATCTCTCGGATCGCCCGGAAGAGAACGCGGTGGGCCCGGTGGTAGAAATGCTCCGGCTTCAACGCTTCAATCAAGATGGGAACAGCTGATTCAGCCTCAAGCAGAGCAGAGCCAAGGACGATCTGTTCCGCTTCGATGTTTCGGGGGAGTTCGCGAAGTCCCGAAGTCTTTACTTGCGCTGTGTTCGGTTGCGTCATAGGATAGGCCTCACACTGCGATTATACGTTGGACACACGACAGAACGCGAGCTCCCCGGAGCAATCGGCAACGCCCCATGTAGTGGGCGATTGAACGGCGTATTGTCGTTGGCTATACTACGCAGACTATCAAGCGGGCAACCCATACACGCCAACAAGGGGAGGATGATGTGGACGTTCTTACAATGAAGGAGCTTCTTGAGACCGGAGTGCATTTCGGTCACCGGACACGAAAGTGGAACCCCAAGATGTCGCGGTACATTTTTACCGAGCGCAAGGGGATCCACATTATCGATCTTGAGCAGACCGTAACGCTGTTCAAAAAGGCCTACTACTACGTTCGCGATAACGCCGCGGAAGGCAAAGAGATTCTGTTCATCGGAACGAAGAAGCAGGTTCAGACAACGATTCTTGAGGAAGCACAGCGCTGCGGTGCGCACTATGTCAATCGCCGCTGGCTCGGCGGTACGCTGACCAACTTCAACACGATCAAGCACAGCATCGATCGGATGAAAGAGCTTGAACGGATGATTGAGGACGGAACCATCGAGCACATCCCCAACAAGGAAGCCAGCAAGCTACGCCGCGAATTGGCCAAGCTAGTCCGCAATCTGGATGGCCTGCGAAACATGGAGCGCGTCCCGGACCTGATGTATGTCATCGATCCGGATGTCGAGGCGAATCCGGTACATGAAGCCAACCTTCTTGGGATTCCCGTCATCGCAATTGTCGATACAAACTGCGATCCGGATCCGATCGACTTCCCGATCCCCGGAAACGACGACGCCATCAAGGCGACAAAGCTCATCACATCACGGATCGCTGACGCCGTGATTGAAGGCCGGGAAGGCCGACAGGAAGAGCCGAAACAAGCCGCTGCCGCTCCCGCGGCTGAGCCGAAGGCCGAAGAGCCGAAGGCCGAAGAGCCCGCAAGCGAGTCCGCACCTGCGGAGGAGACTCCTGCGGAAACCGAAGAGCAGAAGCCGGCCGACGAAGCGGAAGCGGCCGACGAAAGCGTATCGCCTGCCGACGAAACGGAAGCGACCGACGAGAGCGTATCGCCTGCCGAGACCGCAGAAGAAGAGACCAAGCCGGAAGCGGAACCTGAGGCCGAAACCGACCCCGACACTGAGCCGGAGACATCAACGGAAGAGACCGGTGAAGCGGTAGGCGAAGCCGAGGCCGAGACGGAACCCGAAGAAGAGAAGGGCGAGTAGATCAGAGCCAAAGGCGGCAACAACATGACAATCCGTAGCGAAGACGTCAAGACGCTGAGAGCCCAAACCGGGGTTGGGATGATGGACTGCAAGCGCGCTCTGGAAAAGGCCGACGGCGATCTTGAGAAGGCCAAGAAGATCCTTCGCGAAGAAGGACTTGAGCTGATCGGACACAAGGGGCGCGAAGCGAATGAAGGCGGCGTGTTCGCCTACGTTCATCACAGCAACAAAGTCGGTGTCCTCCTGGACGTCGCAGCCAACACCGATTTCGCAGCAAAGAGCGCAGATTTCGTCACATTTGCTAACGATGTTGCAATGCATATCGCCGCCGTTTCTCCCCGATATGTCGCTCCCGAGGATGTTCCGGAAGCCGCCCTTGAAGAAGAGAAAGACATCTATCGCGCACAGCTCCGTGCACAGGGCAAGCCGGACGCCATCATCGAGAAGGCCGTAGAAGGACGGATCGACAAGTTCTATACGGAAGTCTGTCTCTTGAAGCAGCCGTTCGTGAAGGATCCGTCCGAAACGATCGAGGATCTGTTGGCCGCTCTGCGCACGAAGACGGGCGAGAACATCACGATCCGGCGCTTTGCCCGGTTCGCCATAGGAGAGTGATCGAATGGGCGCATCCCGTCGCATCCTCGTCAAGCTAAGCGGCGAGATGTTGAAAGGGGACGCAGCGCCGTATTCTCCCGTTGCACTGGAGCGGGTTGCCGGAGACATTGCCGCCATTTCGATGTCCGGAGAAGACATCGAAGTGGCGGTTGTCATCGGCGGAGGGAACATCCTTCGAGGCGCTCGCAGCCCCTGGCTCTCCAGAGTCCGCGCGGATCGGATGGGGATGCTTGCCACGGTTCTCAATGCACTGGCGCTCCAAGCCTACCTTGACGCCGCCGGCCGACCGGCGATCGTCCAGTCTGCGATTCACGTTGAAGGGATTCCGGGGGTTGACCCGCTCGCGGCTCAATCCGTTCTTGCCGACGGAGGGATCGTGATCTTCGCAGGCGGCACCGGCAACCCCTTCGTCTCCACGGACACTGCAGCGGCGATCCGCGCGGCGTCGATCGGCGCAACGTTCCTTGCCAAGGCATCCAATGTCGCCGGTGTATACCCATCGGATCCCAACGGCAGCTCCCGTGCCGGCGAGCCGATCAAAGAACTCACGTACGACGAGTTCATCGCCGCACGATATCAAGTTATGGACGTCATCTCCGTCGAACTGTGCCGGGAACACGCAATCCCGATTGTGGTTTTTGACGGGCGCCAGGAAGCCGCGATCCGATCACTGGGCGATGAGGATCCGTTCCGACTCGGCACGCTGATCCACTGACACTTCTGCACGAGGCCGCCCCCTCTGGATCCAGGCGCGCACATCCGTCTTCGTGGTGGTTGGCAGCCCGCGTCCTAGATCTGAAGAAAGCGAAGCGTGTCTCCGAACCGTCGCTCGGCGGCCTCCAGCAAGCACGGCCATTCCCCAAGATGGGCGGTTTCCTCCCGCGCGATGGCAAGAAGCTCTCGATCGCGGAGCAGATCGGCCGCACGCAACCGGCTTAGGAAACCGTGCTGCTTCGTTCCCAGCAGATCGCCGGGCCCTCGAATCTGAACGTCGCGCTCGGCAAGCGCAAATCCGTCCAAATGTGTAGAGAACGCCTCGAGACGCTGCTCCGATTCCTCGGTTGCTGCATCCGCAATAGCATAGCAGATGGCCTCTTGTCCTGCCCGCCCGATCCGACCTCTCAGCTGATGGAGTTGTGACAGGCCGAAGCGCTCTGCATGCTCGATGACCATGAACGAAGCGGATGGGATATCGATTCCCACCTCGATCACGGTGGTTGCCACAAGAAGCTGGCACTCACCTGATCGGAACCGCTCCATCGCCTTGCTGCGGCTTTCCGC
>CAZKPU010000007.1:10328-11305 GCA_964554715.1 uncultured Thermotogae bacterium
AACGAAAACCGCACAGACCGTTCCTCGGCGACGCTCACTGCAGCCTTCAGATCGAGTGTCTCTGACTGATCGATCATCGGGACGATCACAAAGCCCTGGACCTTCGATCGCAGGAGACGGCCGATCTTCTCATACACTTCATCGCGGTGTACTTGAGAGACCCATCGCGTCTTTGTGTTCTTCGGCCCACACGGCATTTCCGGAATCAACGATTGCTCGAACTCCCCGTACAGCGTGAGTGCGATGGTCCGCGGGATCGGCGTTGCACTCATGACAAGCAGATCCACAAGATCGCCCTTCTCCTCGATCGCCGACCGTTGAACCACCCCGAAGCGATGTTGCTCATCAATGATGACCAAACCTAGCTTCTTAAAGCTCACTGACTCCTGAATCAGGGCGTGGGTACCGACGACCAAATCGATCGATCCGTCCGCTAGATCCTCGCGGATCCCGCCGTTGCCTCTCCCGCCGACCAGCAATTCGATACGAACCGGCAGTTTCTCCAACAGCGTTTCGATCGTTCGGAAGTGTTGCTCCGCAAGGATCTCGGTGGGCGCCATAAACGCGACTTGATACCCAGCTTCGATCGCGTACAGTGCCGCCGTCACTGCGACAACCGTCTTTCCGGCTCCCACATCCCCTTGAAGCAAGCGCAGCATACGGCGCTCGCTTCGCAGATCTCGCACGATGTCCTCAACCGCCGCCCGTTGCCCCGCCGTCAACACAAACGGAAGGGATGCAAGGAATGAGGTTGCCCATCGGTTCCCGTTCGCATGCGGTGTACCCTGTTGCTCCCGCGGCGTGGATCGGAGCGCCGCCTGAAGCAACAGGAGTTCCTCGAACGCCATCGTCCGGCGTGCCGATTCGAAGGATTCCTCCGAACTTGGATGATGCAACGCGAGAACAGCGTCCAAGCGCGACATGAGCTCGTGCCGCCCGCGCATGTGATGCGTGAATTTACGGCGACGCCCAAGGCT
>CAZKPU010000007.1:11315-15781 GCA_964554715.1 uncultured Thermotogae bacterium
CTCGTGCCGCTCGCGCATCTCCTCCGGAATGATGTCGGACAACAGCGGCGCGTACAGATCGAGACTCCGCCGTAGGATAGATCGTAATTGCTTGGCCGAGAGTCCATCGGTCAGCGGATAGACAGGAACGATCCGTCCTGTCTCCTGCTGGTCGCCGGCCGGCTCCCAGATCGGCGACTGCAGTTGAAGCTCTCCATAATGCCGCTCGATCCTCCCGTAAACATCGATCATTTCTCCGGGTTTGAGCTGCTGCGCAATCCACGGCTGGTTGAACCAGACGCCGGAAAGAAAGCCGGTCCCGTCACCAAGGGAGGCCTTGATCGCTTCCGCTCGTCGCCCCGTGCGAAACCGGTCGACCCGGAGCACCTCCGCACGGATGCAGACCTCTTCCTTCGGCCGGACTCTTCCGATCGTCTCGAACCGCGTCCGATCCTCAAGGCGGCGTGGAAGATACACGAGCAAGTCCTCGATCGTCTGGATGCCAAGGCGTGCAAGCAACACACTTCGTTTGGATCCAACGCCGGGGGCACCGGCCACAGGATCGTCCAGCTGTGCCGTGGTCGTCTCTGCGCGCGCGAAACGACCTGACCGAGAACGATCCTCTTGTTGACCTCCGTCCACGCCGTCGACGATCGGCTTCACCTCCTGAAGCGACTCGAGAAGCCTCTCGATCACGCGTTGCCGATCGAAGTGTCCACAATCCGCGTATCCGGAAACCAGCTCGGCTCTCTCGGGGTCCAGCCGAGCGACGAACGTCTCAAGCCCCCCGATCACAGCTTTGTCGGTGTAACCGAGGCGCCGCTCCAGCGAGAGGATCTTGCGGAAAAGCTTCATGGCATCGCCGTTATCTTGTGTCATGCCAACAGGAACTTTATAATCGGGGTACTTAGAAAACAAGGATCGGAACGTGAGCATTCGAACGTACGGTGATAACGTGTTGCGTCGTCCGGCGATGAAGGTTGAGTCCATCGACCGCTGCACCAAGGACGAGTGTGCCAAAATGGTGGAGGAGATGCTGCGCGCCAACGGAGTCGGCATTGCGGCTCCACAGGTTGGCATCTCGAAGAGGATCTTCATTTTGGATGTCGACGAGCGGTTCCAGGTGCTGATCAACCCCGAGATTGTCGAGACATCGAAGGATGTCGAGGAGACCGATGAGGCGTGTCTTAGCCTTCCCGGCATCTCGGGTCCGGTTGCCCGAAGCCGATGGGTTCGTGTCCGTGGTTTCGATCTTGACGGACAACTCGTCGAGCTCGAAGGCGAAGGGCTCCTCGCCCGCGCGATCCAGCACGAGATGGACCACCTGGACGGGATCCTATTCATCGACCACCTCAGCCCCGCACGACGGGCAAGCGCGCTCAAGGAGTTCCGACGCCAGGGAAGGTCCGAAGATTGAATGTCATCTTCTTCGGCAGTTCGGCGTTTGCGGTTCCCGCACTGAAGGCGTTGGCGGGTTCTCATGATGTGTCCCTGGTTGTCACCCAGCCCGACCGGCCCGCCGGCCGCGGTCTGGCTCTTCGTGAACCCCCCGTGAAGCGAGCAGCACAATGGCTCGGATTGCCTGTCATCCAGCCGGAACGAGCGCACGATGCGATCGACAAGCTCCAAGCGACCGCGGCAGATGTGTTTGTCGTTGCCGCGTTTGGTCAGCTGCTGCGTCGCGAGGTATACAGCATCCCGCCGAGGGGAACGATCAACATCCACGCATCGCTTCTTCCGAAGTACCGTGGCGCAGCGCCGATCCACTGGGCCGTCGTCCGCGGCGAAACGCAAACGGGGATCACCACGTTCTACATCGAAGACGGGATGGATACGGGGGACATCCTCCTTCAGGCAAAGGCGCAGATCGGCAACGACGAGACCACGGGAGAGCTCCACGACCGCCTGGCAGAACTCGGCGCGTCAACGATCCTCGAGACCCTGACACGGAGCGAGGCAGGAACGCTCGCACCGTACAGGCAACCCGAAGACGGGGTTTCGTATGCGCCGAAGGTCTCTCGGGAGTCCGGCCGGATCGATTGGACCGCCAACGCGCGCGAAGTTCACAATCAGGTGCGCGGGATGAACCCATGGCCGGGCGCGTACTCCTTCATCGATTGCGATCGGGTCAAGGTGTTCCGGACGGCGCTTACCGGAATCCGGGCGGGGGATGTTCCGCCGGGTCATTTCGCCGTACCGGAAACAGGCCGATTCCTTGTTGCGACCGGAGACGAACTGATCGAGTTGGTTGAGGTACAGCGTGAATGCCGGTCGTCCATGACCGGCGAACAGTGTCTGCGCGGTCTGCACACAGCGCGTCACTTTTCGATCTCTCCGGATGAACCGGCCTGAGTCCGTTGGGCTCCCTCGGCGTGATCCTATGGACTCCTGATCTACGGAACCACAAGAAGCCTGACGTTCTCATGAACCTCACCGATGTCCGGTTCGTCTTGCCAGGCCAACGCGCAAGGCGGGGAATCATGCGGTTCTCTCTGTCGCGTCCGAAGTGCTTTGCCCCTGAGGGGATCCATCACCTTAGGGCAATCGACCCTTCCTGTGGACAGCAGCACGGGCTTCGGAACTCGCGGGGTGGATCAGAGCTCCGCCTTCGCCTACCCTTGCGCCGTGAAGAGTTGGGTCCAGGTTCGCGAGGTGGCAGATCGGCTGAGGCAGGCGTTCGGATCCCCGGAGTCCGATGCGTCAGATCCCGTTGAGACGCTTGTTCTGACCATCCTTTCACAAAACACAAACGATCGAAACCGCGACCGTGCTTACGCAGCGCTTCGAACCGCGTACAGGGATTGGGACGCCGTTCGAACTGCCCCGCAGGATGAACTTGCAGATATCATACGGCCGGGAGGTTTGCATCATCAGAAGGCAAGACACATCCAGCAAGCGCTGGAGCGTATTCCTGCTGTCGGGAAGCAGCGGGAGTTCGATCTCGGCTTCCTCGAGCCGCTTTCGATGAATGAGGCTCTTGCTTGGCTAACAGAGCTTCCGGGCGTCGGCAAGAAGACGGCGGGGATCGTCTTGCTGTTCTCGTTTCGCAAGCCCTACTTCCCCGTGGACACGCATATCGCCCGTATCGCAAGACGGCTCGGCTGGATCGAACCATCCGACCGGGACCCTCACGATGCTCTCAACGCACGGATCGAGAGCGATTCACGTTTAATGCAGCACCTTCACTTGTCGTTGATCGCTCTCGGGCGATCAACTTGCCACGCACGGCGGCCGGCCTGCGGCGCTTGCCCGCTGGAGGATCTATGCCCAACAGGGATGGAGATCCGAGCAACAAGCGAGAAGCCCGGTACGCGTCGGAGGGAAACCGAATGATGCCGAACACTCTCGATGGCTGGAGCAAGAAGCTCGGTCAGATGCTGGCCGATCGGTCATGGCGGATTGCTGTTGCTGAATCTTGTACGGGAGGCCTTCTCGGGAGTTCGATTACCGATGTCCCGGGGTCGTCGGCTTACTTCACAGGAGGCGTCATCGCCTACAGCAATGACGTGAAGATCGATGCTCTCGGCGTCTCCGAGCAGCTGATTTCGTTGCACGGCGCCGTCAGTGAGCCGGTCGCCTCCGGGATGGCCACGGGCTGCCGACGACTTCTCGGAACGGATGTTGCGATTGCCACGACAGGGGTGGCAGGGCCCGGAGGTGGGACGGCATCGAAGCCGGTCGGATTCGTCTGCGTGGCCGTCGCCCTCGGCAACGACGTGTCCGTACGCAGCTACCAATGGAGCGGAACGCGCATAGAGAACAAGCAAGCCACGGTGCTGGCGGCACTGCGCTTCGCAGTGGAAGTCATCGCAGATGCCGGCTTGTGACATCCACCCGGGAGTCCTCTTTGCGAGCCGCCCGCCAATCCGCAAGAGATGCCCATGCTTGAGGAGAACCGCAAGGACACGTTAGACTCTTCGTGAAAATGGGCAATCGGGTGAAGATGAGGAAGACCGTCACATATACGCTCTCTGTCGCCGTCGGGCTCGGGCTCCTCGGCGGTGTCCTTTATTGGGTCGGCGTCGGGGGCATTCTCTCGCAGGTGTCGGCACTGGGTGCCTTCGGGCTTCTCGCTGTCATCGCAAACGTCATTCTGTCGATGGTTGCCTATGTACTCGGCTGGTGGGTCATCCTTCGCATCTATGGAGTCGATCTCCCCCTCCCGGCGCTGATCGCCGCCCGGCTCGGCGGCTACGCCGTTTCCTATCTCACACCGACCCTCTATTTCGGCGGCGAGCCGGTTCGCGCGCTGATGGCGATGAAACACACCACGGCAACGGGTCCAAGAGTCATCGCCACGATCGTGGTCGAACGCTTCCTCGGAGGGATTGCCGTTCTTGTGTTCCTGATCATCGGCACGTTCACGGTTGCCCTTCACCCAGAGATCGATGCAGGCAGCCGCCGTAGCGTCTTCGCCGGGATGGCGTTCATTTCGTTCTGGCTGCTGATCGGCCTGGTGAACTTCGCATGGAACTTCAAATGGCTCA
>CAZKPU010000007.1:15791-39657 GCA_964554715.1 uncultured Thermotogae bacterium
CTTGGGCATCCGCTGCGTCGTTGGGAGAAAGGCTTGGAACGGGCCGCGAGTAAGGTCTCGGAAACCGAAGACGAGATCGCCAATGCGTTCAGCCATCACTGGCGGGGCACACTGCTTGCTTTCCTGGTTCAGCTCGTCGTCACGTTCCTCATCTTCATACGCCCGCTCATCTTCTTTTACTACTCTTCCCATCTGGTCTTCTCCCCAAGCCAGCTATGGATTCTGTACGTCTTCAATCTGATGCTCTCCTTCTTGCTGTGGATCACTCCCGGAGGATTGGGGACCAGCGAAGCAGCCATGATCGGCATCTTCACGTTGGTGGGGGTCGGCAAGCAGGGGGCGGTCGCGTACAGCCTCATCTTCAAGGCCGTCGAACTCTTGTTCGTCGCGGTCGGAGTCATGTGTGTCGTCCGCGTCGGGCTCGCTCACGTCGGGCCAGGGCATCGCCGCGGGCAGAAGGCTGCTTCCGATCAACTTCAGCGCCGGCAAGACACGGAAGATCCGTAGGACGGAGCCTCCCAGGCCGCAAAGATGCTATTGCGGTTCCGTCCTGGTCGAGTAGGTCAGGCTGACGCCCACCGCTCCGGCAAGCAAGCCGATCACGATTCCGACCGGGACATTCAGCACGAGAACGCGCAACACCCGCCCTCCATCGGAAAGCAACGTCGAGGTTGCCAGTGCCCCATCCGGAGAGGAAACCGCGGCAACCCGCAGCAAACACACAACCAGGATCACCAGCAGAACCGCGCCAACAGCACCGAGAACCCCAACGACGAACACCGGAGCAAGAACCGTCGTATCCGGCGCACCCGACAGGTATAGCAACTGCAGCTCGGTGGAAAACGTTCCGAGAAGACGTCGATAGGCAAATCTCGCGGCAACCAGCGTGCCGAGGATCCCCAGTACAAGGAGCACAAGCAGAACAGCTCGTGCCGTCAGCGGAACGGTCGTTCCGAGATAGCTGACAGGCTCCTCGATCGTTTCGATTCCCGCAACGGATGTCAGACGCGCAGCAGACTCTTGTACGGCGTCGAAGGACGCTCCGTCCGCTCGTACAAGAAACGCACCCACGGTCTGCTCCGGGTCAAGCTCCTCGCCAAACAGGTAGTTGACTTGCGTTACACCGTCGAGGGAACGAACCACAGCGTAGACAGATTGGGCTTCGTCGGTTGTGACAGCAGGCAAGAGATGAACCACAAAGAGGCCCGAGTCCCAGCGAAGCGGTTCCGAGTCGCTCGATGCTGGCGCAAGAAGGAAGAACGCGGAAAACGCGAACAACGTAACGAATGTGGACACAAACGCCAGTACAAAGCCCGAGACAGCCTTGCCGCGAGCCGCACGGATCAGCTCTCGACAAACATACGGGAATGTACTCACGATGCCACAATCCTTCCGTCCACAAGATGTACGACACGGGACGCATCCTTGGCCATCGGCGGGATCTCGCGCGTTGCAAGGACGGTTGTGAGATCTCGCTGTTTCAGCCTGCCGAGAAGCGAACAGATCTCTGCTGTTCCCTCAGCGTCCAGATTCGCGAACGGCTCATCGAGAAGCAGGAGGACCGGGTCCGTGCACAGGAGAAGCGCCAGGCCAACTCTGACCCAGTCCGCAGGCTCGAGCGATTCCGGATGTGACGACAACCGAGACGACAGGCCGACCTGTTCGAGAGCAATCAGCGCCTTCTCTTCCGCAGCTTCGCGGATGTACCCGAGAGCCCGCAACTTGAACATCAGATTCTCCATCGGGGTTCGACTCAACGGGGTGAATCCACGCGGCAGGTAGCCGATCCGCTGGCGTAGCTCGTAGGCCTTCTTGCGGCTCATCCGGGCGATATTCCTTCCGTGAACGAGGATCTGTCCCCGTTGCGGGGCAACCTGCGTCGCGAGAAGTCCCATCAAGACGGATTTACCTGCTGCCGCTGGCCCCGTGATGAACACCAACTCGCCGCGGTTGACCCGCAGGTGGATCTCATCCAGCACTTTCAGACCGTCTTCGCTCAGGAAGCTCAGCTCCGATACCTGAACGATCACGGACATTGCGCGATCACGAACCTTTCCTTGCCGGCGATGTCCCGGCGGACTTCGTCAATCTCCAGGCCGGCTTCTTTGAGCAACATTGTGACGGCCTCCGCTTGCGTGTCTCCGATCTCCAGAAGCAGCTTCCCGCTGGACGTCATGTGTTCGTGCACTCCCCGGGCCAGGGCTTCGATCGAGGCAAGTCCGGACTCCCCGCCATCCAACGCAATGTGCGGCTCATGATCGCGCACCTCGCGCTGCAGCGCCGGCAGTTCCCCTGTCCCGATATATGGCGGATTGGAAACGATCACGTCAAATGTGCCATCGACATCTGCAAACCAATCACTCTCGATGAACTGGATGCGATCGGAGACTTGGAGCCTGCTTGCGTTGTCTTCCGCGAGAGCGAGCGCATCCGCGCTGATGTCGGTGGCGACGATATCCGCTCCTGTGTACTTGGCAACGCACACCGCGATGACCCCCGAACCTGTGCCAAGATCGAGCACGGTCGCAGGCCGATCACGCGGAACCGCCTCAAGAGCGAGCTCGACAAGCTCTTCCGTTTCAGGTCGTGGGATCAGCGCCGTCGATCGAACCCGAAACGAAAGCCCGAAGAACATCACTTCACCGGTCAGCTGTTGAATCGGAACACCACGATGTCGCTGCTTTACGATTTCCCGGAACCGATCACGCTCGGACGAACTCAAGGGCTTGTCCGGGGAAAGATAGAGCTGGAGCCGTTCTACATCAAGGGTGTGGGCAAGCAGGATCTCGGCTTCCAGCCTTGGCTGGACGATCCCTGCACCCTCGAAATAGCCCCGTGTCCAGTTGAGAACCTCACGAACTGTCCAGCATACCGCCAGTGTGACCCCCCATCTACGAGTACCCCAAACAGCCGATATTGCCGTATAGAATAGCAGAATCTTGTTGTGCGGTCAAGACCCCGCTATAATCCCTGCGAAGCGGAACGGCCCTTCCTGTTGACTTCAAGCGCGCAGCCACGCTGATCCGCTGGCCCAGCCATGTGCCGCTTGCGACGACGTCGCAGGGAAACGTTGAATGAGTCGGGGTCGATGGATGCCGTAGCAACCGCGGAATCATGAGGGAAGGTGCAAGATGGCAACAACAACTGCAACGAGCCGTCGGCGGCTGAAGATTTCTTTCACAGGCGTTTTGGTGCTGCTTGTCTTCGGCGCAGCAGGGTGTTCGCTCCTTACGGGTGGAGATGCGCCGGCCTACCAACGTTGGGAACCGGCGGTATCTCCGGATGGTTCTCAGATCGCCTACGCTTCGCCGGTGGAAGATGGATTCGAGATCTTCATTATGGACATCGCATCCGAGAGCGAACGACAACTCACATCCGATGGTGTGGTCAATTGGGCTCCAAGTTGGTCACCGGATGGGACCCGGTTGGTGTTCACGTCCGAACGAGACGAAAACATCGATCTGTATGTGGTCGATATCGAAACGGGCGAGCAATCACGGATGACGACTCACTCCGAGGAGGACTACAATCCATCTTGGAGTCCTACCGGTGACATCGTCTTCAACTCGAAGCGCACCGGGTCGTGGGAAATCTACATCCTGGAGCCTGACGAAGGTACCATCCGGCAGATCACTGAATCGGGCGATAACACCGACTCCGAGTCATCATCCTGATGCCGTCACGGGAACGATGAAGACCGTTACCGCCGTTCTCCTTGCCGCCGGGCAAGGCCGTAGGATGGCTGCCGAAGTCAACAAGATCCGCTTGGAAGTGGCCGGCCGCTCTCTTCTCACGTGGTCGTTGCAGGCGTTCGAAGCCAGTGCCCGCATCCTCGAACTGGTTGTCGTTTGCCAACCAGCAGAGCGCCTCGCACTCGAGCGGATGACTGCAAGAACGGTTCGGAAGAAGGTGCGGTTCGTCGATGGCGGCGCTCGAAGGCAGGACTCATCGCTCGCCGGCGTGCAGGCGGCTCGCGGAGAGATTGTCTTGGTGCACGATTCGGCACGCCCGTTCCCGTCTGTAGATCTCATCGAGCGTGTTATCGCC
This sequence comes from uncultured Thermotogae bacterium, assembly GCA_964554715.1. Lineage (GTDB taxonomy): Bacteria > Bipolaricaulota > Bipolaricaulia > UBA7950 > UBA9294 > RXOA01. The sequence goes on from CAZKPU010000007.1 coordinate 19,839, forward strand.
GCGACGGAGGTCCACGGAGCGGCTGTCCCTTCACTGCCGGTCGTTGACACGGTTCGTTACCGTGATGAGAACGGCATGTTGATCCCCGGAGACGTTCCTCGCGATCGCCTCATGCGGATGCAGACTCCGCAGGGGTTTATCCGCTCGCATCTTCTCTCCGCGCTTTCCCGCGGAGTCGAAGCAACGGATGATGCCGGTTCCATCCTCGCTGCCGGGCATGCTGTTGCCGTCGTCGACGGTGAGGAAACCAACATCAAAGTCACCACTCCGAGCGACCTGCTACAGGCCCGGCAAATCGTCTCCCATAGAGCGGACCTGATCTCGGAGCAACCTGCGGGTGAATCCCGCAACATTGCCGGTTCGACCGGCGAACGCTAGAATGGCTTCTATTCCCAGGAGTGGAGTGAGGAGGTCCTGATGCGGAAAAGGATGAGAATCCTTGGTGTTGTGGCGGTTGTTCTATCGTTGGGTCTTGTAGCAGCAGCTCAGGCAGTTGATCTTGAGCTGTATGTGCCTGGTGCAAAGGCGATCGGCTTGATTCACAGCACGTTGGACACACCGGTGACGGGGCTGCACATCGAGTTTGACCGCGAAGTCACGGTGTTCAACAAAGTCGAAATCGGCGGTTTCCTGCCTTTGGTATCCCCGAGCACCGGTTCAGCGTTCGATTTTGCCGGCGGGATGCTTTCCCAGTATGGAACGGTCATATTGGAATGGGAACCGGCAGAGGCAACCCCGTTCTTGATTCAGTGGATCTCCGGCATGGCTCCGATCGGTGAGCCGTATGTCCAGATCGAAGCGTACTTGGCCAGCCTGTCGCTCATGGACTTCGGTAGCCTACTCGCCGAAGGTATCGTGACCGCGCGCGAGCAAGATCCGCTGGCTCTCCAGGCGGCGTTTGACGCGTTCTTCGCCGTTAACGAGGCGTACTTCGCCGGACTCGAGGCTGCTCTTGGTATGCCTCTGGCTGACTCTCTGATGCCCGTCATCCTGAGCTCGCCTGCGGAAGGGATCGTCAACTTCTTCATGACGCTCGTGGGAATGCTTCAGATCGACAATGTCGGCAGTCTGACCACAGGCGACGTCAACTTCGCACCGCTTCTTACGTTGGTGCAGATCTAGCCGTGCGGCGTTCTCGACGCGGGCTGTCCCACCCGGTACTCGGAGAGGCTGTCGGCAGAGAGAACGTTCGCTCTTGAATGTGAAGATCGGCCGCAGGAACGGAGGCGTTCTTGCGGCCGATTCCCTTTTCCCGAACCCTATCCCAGAAGCGTCTTGACGCGTTCGGGAGAAAGCGGATACGCGAGTGTTTCCGGTTCTTCGCCCAGGGCGTCCGCGATCGCCCGAGCCACGGCTCCATGAGCTGCCATTAGCGGGACTTCCCCCAGCCCTTTGGCGCCGAACGGTCCCCCCGACCAGTATGTCTCCACGAAGTCCACGGTCGTGGCCGCTGCAACATCGCGCACCGTCGGGATGCGATACGTCGTGAACCCGTTCACCATCAGTTGGCCGTCGACCTGGGGAATCTCTTCCATCACCGCAAGACCGATCCCTTGTGCAATGCCGCCTTCCACTTGTCCGGTCGCCATCTGACGATTGAGAACGGTTCCCGAGTCATGGACTCCGATGAACCGCTCAATGGAAACCTCTCCGGTGAACGTGTCGATCTCCACCTCAGCGATATGGGTCGCGAAGGCGTACACCGCATACGCGTTTCCACGCCCCGTAGCATCATCCCACGTGACGGGGTTCGTCTGCGCCCACCCTTCCGTCGCCGGGTCGACGTTCCGAAGCCAGAACTGTGCCGCAATCTCGGGAAGGCGCGCCGCGGTCTCTCCTGGCATGATCCCCATCTGCGCTGCGACGTCCTCGATGCGAGTCCGGAGTTTCAATGCAGCATCCTGGATCGCGAGAGCGCTCATGATCGTTCCGCGCGAGGCCACCGTCGGCCCGCTGTCGGGAACGCGGGAACTGTCTACAGGAAGCACGGTGATGCGATCGCAAGGGATCCCCAGCGATTCCGACGCCGCCTGAGTGAGCGCCGTGATCAAGCCTTGCCCCATTTCTACCGTCCCGACCGCAACGCTGACGGAACCATCCGCTTCAAGCTTGACATAGGCGCCCGCCTTGTCGAGAAACGGAGACCGCCCCCCCAGCCCGACACCGTACATCACGGAGGAGATCCCGATGCCACGCAACCGGCCGGGTCGCGATGGGTCCGGCCTCGTAGGCAAATGACGGGCCTCGGGATCGGCAACCGTACGGTCTGAATCCTCAGAACCGGGTTTGCCGGCCAGTTCCGCTGCCCGATCAAGCGTTTCCACAATCCCTACGCTCTCCGCAAGGATCTGTCCGGAAGCCGTCTCGTCACCGACGCGCAACGCGTTGATCCTGCGGATCTGAAGGCGATCCATCCCCAACCTTCGGGCGACCCGATCGATCTGCGACTCGTGAGCCAGATTGAGCTGAGGAGACCCGAACCCACGAAATGCACCGCACGGAACGGTATTCGTCGCGACAGAACGTCCTTGGATGCGCACGTTGGGAAGCCGATACGGGCCGCACGCGCTGAGCAGGCCACGCCAAAGAACTGCCGGGGACAGCGTCTGGTACGCACCTGAGTCAAAGATGTAGTCCACATCCACGGCAAGGAGCGTTCCGTCTGCACGCGCCGCCGTTCGGTAGCGAACGATCGAAGGATGGCGCTTGCTGGTGGTCAGAATGTCCTCGGCTCTGTCGAGAACAAGCTTGACCGGGCGTCCCGACTTGAACGCCATCAGCGCTGCCAGGGAGCAGATCAGCGAGGGAACGTCTTCCTTGCCTCCGAATGCGCCTCCGGTGATCGTCTGCACGATACGGATCTTGGCATACGGCAAGCCGAGGACCCTTGATACGGCCTTCTGAACGTAGAACGGACACTGCATCGAACCGTAGATCGCGACGGATCCCATTTCTTCGGGAACAGCCAAAGCGCCCTGCGGCTCAAGATACGCGTGTTCCTGATAGCCGGTTCGGTACGTTCCCTCCACCACCAGATCCGCATCGGCAAACGCCTGCTCCGTATCTCCCTTGTCGATGTGGAGTTCCGTGAACACGTTGGGAGGAGCCTGAGCCGCCTCAGCGACGGCCACGGCCGGAGCATCGGCTTTCAGAGCTTCGAGCGGATCGACCACCGCAGGAAGCGGTGTGTAGTCCACGCGAGCCTTGGCGGCCGCCTCGCGTGCTGCTCGCCGGGTCGTCGCCACGACCAAAGCGATCGGTTCTCCCACATACCGAACGATCCCATCGCGTGCAAGAGCCGGCTGATCGTCAAAGATCACCGGGACAACGTTCTCACCTGGTATGTCCTCAGCAGTCACCGTACACACGACCCCGGGATCCGCATCAACCTCGTCAAGATCGAGGTGGCTGATGCGGGCATGGGGCACGGTGCTTCGGATGACGGCTCCATGAAGCATGTCGGAGAGAGCAAGGTCGTCAACGTACTTTGCTCTCCCCGTCACTTTGTCCTCCGCGTCAGGTCGCGGGAGCGGTTTTCCGACGTTCTTCAGGTCGGAGGGTTGAGGATGTTCGTTCACGCTTAGATGCGTCCTCCCATCGTCAGCGTCAGGATCGCCTTCTGTGTATGGAGGCGATTCTCTGCCTGATCGTAGATCCAGGAGAGTTCGTTATCGCAAACCTCCGGATCCGCTTCGTTGCCCCGGTCCACAGGCATGCACTGCAGCAGATGTCCCGGGCTGCAGAGCTTCTTCTGCCGATCGGCGGTGAAGCGCCAATCGACGTAGTTCGATGCGATCTTCAGCTCTTCCTCTTTGCCGATGTCGTAACGCCGATCGGTGAACCAGTTGCGCGGGAAGACCACCGTTGCCCCATCCAACGCCTTGTCAAGGTCGTGCTCGACGTCGAACGAGCCGCCGGATCTTGCCGCAAGATCCCGGCACTGGCCAAGGATCACCGGGTCGAAGTCGTATTCGGGCGGATTGGCGACAACCACATCCATCCCGTACATCGCCGAGATGAGGGCTGTCCCCTGCACCGAGCAGCGCCCACGGATCCAAGGCGTGTACGCCCACATCACGACGATCTTCTTCCCACGAACGCTTCCCAGCTTCTCGTGCATCGTATAGATGTCGGTCAGTGACTGGCATGGGTGGTTGATGTCCGAAGCCATGTTGATAACCGGAACCTCGGCATGCTCGGCGAACTTCTTCATCACAAGATCACCATGACCGTAGTAGTCGATGGAATCGTCCAGCAATCGGATGCCGATGCCATCACAAAAGCGAGCCATCGCCTTTGCGGTGTCTTTCACGGTCTCCCCGGCTCCGGGCTTGTCCTCCAACGACATCCTCATCGTGGACGGGTTGAGGAACTGCGAATGACCACCGAGCTGCGTCATCGCGGTCTCGAACGACATCCTCGTCCTGGTCGAACCGGCGAAGAACAGCATGGCGAACGTCTTGTACTCCAGGTATGGGTGCGCCTTCCCGCTGTAGGTGAGCCCCTTCATCTGGTCGGTGACCTTCATCGCGATGTCGTACTCCTCGCGTGTCCAGTCCAACTCGCTGATCAGATCACGTCCTGCAAGATCGAACCAACTCATCCTTGCTCGCCTCCTTGATCGGTTCCGCTACGCCATCAGCAGTGCCATCATCCCCTTCTGGGCATGCAAACGGTTGGCCGCCTCCTCGATGATGATGGAATTGGGGCCGTCAATGACGTCCTCGGTGACCTCCATGTCGCGATCTGCGGGCAAGCAGTGCATGTAGTAGGCATCGTTGGTCAGCGCCATCTTCTCCTGCGTGCAGATCCAGTGCTTGTTCGCCTCAAAGATCGCCTTGGCTTTGGCCTCGTCCATGATCCCCGAGCCATCGGTTGGCTGAACCGTCCACGCCTTCGGGTACACGACGTGCGCATCCCTGAACGATTCATCCATGTCATGGGAGATCCTGAACGCGCCTCCGTTCTTCTTGGCGAGGTTCTGGGTCGCTTGAAGCACATTCGGATCGAGATCCAGTCCTTCAGGGTGCGCAAGCGTGACATCCATCCCCATCATGGCGGCGGAGATGATCGCACTCTGAGGAACCGCAAGCGGCTTGGCAACAGATCCGGAGTACGCCCAGCTCATGACGAACTTCTTCCCTTGGAGGTTGTGGCCGAGCTTCTCCTGCATCGTCATCACGTCGGCCAGCGCCTGACAGGGATGATACATGTCGTCTTCCATGTTGATCACGGGAACCTTCGACCACTTGGCGAACTCCCTGATGATCAGATCCCCTTTGCCGTATTGCCATCCGGTCGGCTTGCCGTAGATGCGGATGGCGATTGCATCGCCCATTTCGGCAAGCACGCGGGCGACGTCGCTGATTCTCTCTGTGGAGTAGGCGACTTCCTCGCCCTTCAGCGCGGGCGTGTATACCGCCCCCGGCTGAAGAAAGTGAGCATGTCCTCCCAGTTGGGTCATTCCGGCTTCGAACGAGTTTCGCGTCCGCAGCGAGGAGTTGTAGAACAACATGTGCAGCGTTTGGCCCTCAAGCACCCGGTGCGGCTCGCGCCGGATGAACTTCCGCTTCAGATCGTGGGCCGTATCGAGCATCGCTTCGATCTCATCTCGACCGAAATCGAGCCACGTGAAGAAATCTCTTCCCCGAAGTGTAGTGTTGGACATTCTCTCCTCCCTGGGCTTTCCCTGTTTGGTACTGAGATCTCAATCCCGGACGATCGTCGTTCCTGCACGACCTTCCAGAGCATCTACCGCACGATTCAATGAGGTAATCACGGCACGCTCTCCGCCTCCCTCCACGAAACGCATCGCGGCGCGCACCTTCGGTTCCATCGAGCCTTTGGCAAAGTGACCTTCGGCGTGGTACCGCTTCATCTCGTCCAATGTGACCTTCGACAACGGTTTTGCCTGCGGAGTCTTGTAGTGAAGCACGGCTTGCTCGACATCGGTCAGGACCATGAACACTTTCGCATCGACGTCCACGGCAAGCCGTTGTCCGGCCAGATCCTTGTCAATGACCGCGTCGACGCCACGCAGTACGTTCCCTTCCTTGACAACCGGAATGCCGCCGCCACCGGAGGCGATGACAAGCGATCGCGCGTCCACCAGTTGGCGGATCGCGTCCTTTTCGAAGATGGCAATCGGATCGGGGGACGGAACGACGCGGCGCCAGCCTCGCCCGGCATCCTCACGGACGTCGTATCCCTTTTCGCTTTCCAGCTTCTTCGCCTCATCCTCACCGTAGAACGGGCCGACCGGCTTGGTCGGGTTCTCGAACGCAGGGTCGGAGCGATCGACGACAACTTGAGTCACGACCGTAGCTACCGGAATGTCGCCGCGCCCCTGCTCGGCAAGAAGGTTATGAAGGGTTTGCTGGATCATCAACCCGATCAGTCCCTGACTCTCGGCTCCACACACAAACAGAGGCATCGGAGCGGCAACGTCGCGAGCCGTTTCGTTCTGAAGGAGGATATTCCCAACCTGGGGACCGTTCCCGTGCGTGATGACGATCTTGTACCGCCCGGAGAGGACCATCTCAGCCAGTTGACTACAGGTGACACGGACATTCTCCATTTGCTCTTCGAACGTTCCGCGTTGCCCCGGTTGCAAGATGGCGTTCCCACCGAGAGCGACAACCACGAGTTTTTTCTCTTCGTTCATGCATCACCTCACACGTTTCTTGTCCGAAGGGCTTGCCGCTCGCTCTGGCTTGCTACGCTTCCCAGATCTCGAGCATCCTCGTCCAGTGCTTGTTCATCCGCGCAAACGCCAGGTCCGGATCCCCGGCGCGGATTGCATCGACAATCTGCGCGTGGAGTTCCGCAACCAGCTCGAAGTCTGCAACATTCTTCAAGTAGTAGTGATGGGTGTATTCGCGATACAGTTTCTGGTCGATCGACGCCAAAAGCGGTGTGAGCGCATCTTGGACCAGCCGATTCCCCGTGGCCTCGACCAAGGCAACGTGAAACGCCTTGTCCGCGTCGAGATAGGCGTTGAACCGCCCCTCACGGATCTTCGCGCGGATGTTGTCGATCGCTGCATCCAGCGTTTGGAGCGTCGATTCGTCCGCCTTTTGCGCAACAAGGAAGGCGATCGGCGGCTCCAGAGTCATGCGAGCTTCCATCACTTCAAGACATCCGTCTTCACTTTCGATCAGATGGGATGCTGCGTCCTCATCGGCCGTGGGAGGATGACGGAGTACGTAGTTGCCGCTGCCGGGACGTGATTCGATCACACCCACGGCCTGCAACGCCGAAAGCGCCTCCCTGACAGACGGACGGCTCACGCCCATCCGTTCGGCCAGATCGAACTCCGGTGGGAGCTTCGACCCGACCGGAAAGTCTCCCCGCGTGATCGCCTCGATGATCTGCTCGGCGACGATCGCTGAAACCTTCCTGGGACGGACTTTTTCGAACTCTGGTAGTCGCGTGTGACGCTCTCTGGTTGCCATCCTGTCAAGCTGTATGATAGCATTGCCGGACACCCGCCACAAGACCATCTCGAAGCGTGGGTGATTCGGAGGGCGTATGATTGATCTAACGGTGCATGAACAGCAATTGGAGAGAACCATTACACGTGCAAGAGAGCGGGGAATCGTTGTCCCGACGTTCGCACAGATGAAGAACCCATCGAAGGTTCCGGCCACGATTCAGGAGCGACTCGCGAAGATCGGCTTGTGGGACCTACACCCGTTGAACCTGTTCCGGATCACCTGGAAGAACCAGCCAGTCCCGGAAGGGGGTGGATACGGCGGAGTGAACTACGTTGAGTTCCCCCCCGAACTCACAGGAACGAACGCCCGCATCATCGGACTCGTCGGGAAGTGGTTCCCGACCGGCGCCCATAAAGTGGGGGCCACGTTCGGATGTCTGGTTCCACGCTTGGTCACCGGTCAGTTCGATCCAACGTTCCACAAGGCCGTCTGGCCCTCCACCGGCAACTACTGCCGTGGCGGCGCATACGACGCCAACCTGCTTGCCTGCGAATCGATCGCCATCCTTCCGGAGGAGATGTCCCGAGAACGCTTCGACTGGCTGAAGAGCGTTGCCGGGGAAGTCATCGCCACACCGGGATGCGAATCGAACGTCTGGGAGATCTTCCAGAAGTGCCTCGAGCTGGAGGCCACACGCGACAACGTGATGGTCTTCAATCAGTTCGACGAAGCAGGCAACCACCTGTGGCACTACGATGTGACCGGACATGCCATGGAAGAGGTCCTCCGCAGCGAGCTAGGCGATGACGACCGCTACGCTGGCGTCGTGCTCACGTCCGGGTCCTCAGGGACCATGGGATGCGGCGACTACCTCAAAGAGCTGTACCCCACCAGCAAGCTCGTCGTCGGTGAGGCTCTGCAGTGCCCGACACTCCTCGACAACGGGTTCGGCGGCCACCGGATCGAAGGGATCGGCGACAAGCACGTCCCATGGATCCACAATGTGCGAAATACCGACATGGTCATCGGAATCGACGATGATGCCTCGATGAACCTCATCCGGTTGTTCAACGAACCTGCCGGTCACGAATTCCTGGTGAAAAACGGCGTCCCGGCAAGCCTCGTCGAGAACCTCGACTTATTGGGGATCTCCAGCGTGGCGAACCTTCTCGGCGCCGTGAAGTTCGCCAAGTACTACGAGCTTTCCCGCCGAGACGTTGTGTTGACCGTTCTGACCGATTCGATGGAGCTCTACCAAACCCGGCTTCGGGAGCTGGAAGAGCAACACGGGACGTACGACAACACCCAAGCGGCTGTCGACTACAACCGCTACCTGCTCGGTACCGGGGTCGACCACTGTTTGGAACTTCGCTATACGGACCGGAAGCGAATTCACAACCTCAAGTACTACACCTGGATCGAGCAACTGGGGCACAGCGTTGAAGAACTCGACGCGCAGTGGTATGACTATCCCGAGTACTGGGATCGCATCCATGCGATGGTGGAGCCGATCGACGCCAAGATCGAGGAATTCAACGAGCGAGCCGGCGTTCTGGACGCCATGACCCCCTAGGGAGGTATCCCTGGATCGGATGTCTGAGCAATTGCTGCAGGTGGTGCTGAATCGGCTGCGCCCTCCCAAGCGGGTGACAGCCGGTTCTCTCCTGAATCCGTTCGGGGTTTCCGGGCAAGGTGCACCGCGAAGCGGAACGCAACCGTCCGGCATCGGACCCACCGCCTCCAACCGGGCGTCGTCCAATGCCGCCGTGCTGGTGATCGGAGGAATCGGAGAAGGGAAAACCTCTGCCGTGACCTGCCTTGCCAAGGCTCTCTTGCGGCGAGAGATCGATGTCGACGGAGTCCTCGCTTCCCGGATCCAAGACGAGGAATCCGGGCGCACTGTCGGATACGATCTGAACGTCATCCGCTCCGGCAAGCGGATTCCGCTTGCACGGGAGTATCCCCCCGGACAGCGGGTCGGCAAGTTCTACCTGAGCGATAATGCTCTTCACGAGGCCGCTTCGATTCTGACTCACGCCGCTCGGATCCGGTCGGTCGTGATCCTGGATGAGGTCGGGCGGCTTGAGTTGGCCGGACGCGGCCACACGGATGCAATCATAGCGGTTCAAGCTGGGTGCGCGTTGCCGGTGTTGACGGTTCGAAGGTCGCTCGTTGATGCGGTACGCAGCCGATTCGGACTGGATTCCGCAGACTGCTATGATGTCGCCAGGGGCTTGCTTCTCGATCCTTGAAGAGGGAGCGTTGTGAAACAGCAACTGTACCAGATCGTCGATTCCGTTCCGTATCCGCTGCTTGTGACGCTCGACGTTGAAGGGTTCCCTGTTGCGCGGCCGATGTATCTTGCCGCACGAGAGGAGAACGTGTTCTGGTTCCCCGCGTCGGCACAGTCCGCGAAAATCTCGCGGATCCGCATCGATGCTCGATCGACCCTCTTGTTTGTCCGAGAAGCGCAGTTCGACTACGCATCCGTGTACGGAACGGCTTCTGTCGTCACATCCAAGGAGCGAAAACGCAAGCTGTGGCACGCAGAGTGGCTGGAACAATGGCCAGCCGGAGCGGAAGATGACGACTACATCCTGCTGCGTGTGGAAGGGCGCCGCGCTGACTACTACCGAGGGATCACCGATGAGAGCGAGGAGCTTCATCTGCCGTAGCCGACGAACATCCACGTGCGCCGGAAGGAGGCCCAAGTGGAGTGGCTGTTTCTTGTCATAGGTTTGCTCTTCGGCGTCCTTCTCGGAGTCTTTGCTGCGTGGTGGAGGCTAGGCCCTCGTCTGGAACGGGCACGGGGAGAACTTCAAGCAGAGAGAGACAAATCCGAGTGGATCGGCGATGCAGAAAAACGCCTAACCGACGCGTTTCGCGCAACCGCAGGAGATGTGTTACTCGCCAATTCCGAGCAACTGATGAACCGGTCACGTGAGCAGCTTGTTGGTGTTCTTGAACAAGCCCGAACCGATTGGGGAACGCAGAAGGAGCAGATCCATCACCTTGTCGATCCGCTCAGCAAGGGGTTGGAGGCGATGGATGCCCAAGTGCGCGCTCTGGAGCAAAGACGAGAAGGAGCCTACCGAAGCCTTGAGCGCATGTTGACCGATCTCGGAACGGCGCAGGCTTCGCTGCGGACGGAGACGGTCGAGCTTCGTCAGGCGATGAAGTCCTCGACAGCACGCGGTCGATGGGGAGAACTCCAGCTGCGCCGCGTGGTCGAACTCGCCGGCATGACCAACCACGTCGACTTCGAAGAGCAGACGGTGACAGAAGAAGGCCGCCCGGACATGCTGATCCACCTGCCGAACCATGGTGTCCTCCCGGTTGATGCCAAAGCACCGATGACCGCGTTCCTCGCGGCCGCCGAAGCCGCCGGAGAAGAAGAGGCCAAGCGAAAACTGGTTGCCCATGCCAAGGCGATGCGCCAACGGATCCAGGAACTGTCGCGGAAGGCGTACTGGGAGCAGTTCAGCCAATCGGCATCGATGTTGATCATGTTCGTCCCCAGCGAATCCGCTTTGCGTGCGGCGTTCGAGGAGGATCCCGAAATGCTCGAGTATGCCGCGAAGCAGCGGATCCTCGTGGCATCTCCAGTCACGCTCCTGGCCTTGCTACGGACCGCAGCGTTCGGATGGCAGCAGGTGTTGATCTCCGAGAACGCCCAGCAGATCGCGGCACAAGGCAAAGAGTTGTACGGGCGGTTGGTCACGTTCCTCAATCACTTCCGTCGTGCAGGAGACGGATTGACCCGTGCGACAAAGGCGTACAACGAATCGGTTGGCTCGATGGAGCGGATGCTGCTTCCGTCCGCGCGCCGGTTCAAGGAGCTCTCAGCGGCAGACGAGCCGCTTCCTCCGATCGAGCCGATCGATCGGGTCGCCCGCCAGCTTCCGTTGGAAGACGACGAGCCCTAGTCGCTGGAGCTTCGGAGAAACGACCGCCGCAGGACATCTGTCTTCGTGCAACGATCCCCTGTGCCCGACACCAGGCGTGATCAACGTCACAGTCCGACCGAGAAGTTGTCTTCTTGTCGTTGCGATATCGCAGCTATGGTGAGTGATGTTCCATACATCCGTAGGCCTGCGAGCCCTACGCCCTCATACCGGGTGGCAAGGAATCATCCGCTCGGCGGCGGATTGGCAAGCTTGAGGGGGGCGGGTCGCGACCGAGGGTACAGCCTGCCTCACCGGGCGGTCCTACTGCTTCCTGGCAGGCTTACGATCTCCTGGCTCTGCGGAAAACTCGTTGACCGATGCTCGACCCGAGCTTCTGCTCGGGTCGAGCGTTTCATCCCGATGCTCGGTGACATGCCACGCAGACTGCGGAAACCCAACGCAAAGTACACCAAACCGTTGTCCCCTCGGATCAAGACACCGGGTCCGCCGATTCACGGGCCGCACGGGTTGCGTGCGTGTGATCGAGATAACAGAAGATGAACGCAGTGGTCCTTCGTTCCGGAGATGACTCTTTGTACCTTTTGTTATCTAGCACACCAACTCGCAGCACACAACCCGCGAGCGGGCGTGCGGATGCAAAGGAGATATGAAATGGGCACCCGGAGAATGACCTGCGCAAGCAAAACCCACCTGTGGGGGATCATCTTCGTCTTGATTCTTGCGATCAGTATCGGTGGTGCCGTGCATGCTGCCGACGCCTGCGACAAGCTCCCGGACCTCTGGTTCCCGGAGCCCGGGACAAGCCTGTCCGGTGGTGAGCTCTCCGTTCAGATGGCCACACCAACTGTAGTCGTACAGGGCGATACGGTGACCGTTACAGTGACCGTCGACAACTTCACGTGCGGCGCAACGGGCCCGTTCGAGTTGGAGTTGTACGCGGACAATCTGGACGAAGAATCCCTGATCGGCACAAGAACCCTCAGCCTCGATAGCTGCGAACATGCGATCGTCGAGTTTGTCTGGAACACCGGCACGACATCCGCCGGCGAGCATGATCTGATCGCGTCGGCCGATCCGGACAACGACGTCCCGGAGTACCACGAGGACGACAATACATATACTCTGCCGGTGACGGTTATCGTCATCGCCGCTCCGGTGATTGAGGTTGAGAAAACGGCATGGATCCCGGACGACGGCTGTCTTCAAGCAGGCGAGGAACTCGAATACCAGATCACCGTCGCCAACATCGGTGAAGGAGATCATACAGGCGGCGCGACAATCCGCCTAGAGGAGACTCTTCCGGCTGAACTAACTCTCGTTGCCGGATCATTGACCTCGTCGGTCGGATTGGCCTCTTCTCCTCTGGAAGGAGTCATCGTCTGGAGCGGTCATCTCGCGGCTAATGCAACGGTTGCGATTGTCTTCCGGGCGGTCGTGGATCCGGAAACACCGGTGGACACACTCATCATCAACCAAGCGTTCGCAGCTTGGGATCGCAATCAAGACGGCAGCCGCGACACGGAAGAACCGTCGGATGACCCGTCTACGTCGACCGATGATGATGCCACGGTGGTTCTCGTCGGAGATTGCGCGGAACCCGCGCCGCTGGTCGCGGGCACGATTGACGCACCTTCCCTCACGGAGTGGGGGCTCATCGGCCTCGGCATCGGAATGCTTCTTGCATTCGGCGTGATGCTGCTGCGACATCGTCTGCACGAAACCGATCACCGTTCGGCTTGAAGAAAACTCCGGAAGCGGGACCGTCCCGCCCCTTAAGATTCAAGATCAGAGAGGATGAGCGATGCCAAGAGATCGTGGCACAGATAAGCCCCAAGATCCCACAAGGCGCCGTCGTTTCCTGTTCCGCTTTGTCCTCTTTCTTGGCGTTCTCGCGGGGATGAGCACGCTGGCGTTGGGTCTGATGCAGTGGGAGCCGGCGATGGCTGGCCTGCAGCGCGTGACGGCCGGATCGACATGTGCCGTACTCCGCGTTCTGGGAACCAACGCGACAGTAGAGAATCACGTGATCGTTTCCGATCGGTTCAGCATCTCCGTTGTCGCCGCTTGCACGGGTTTGTTCCTCATTGTTGCATTCTCGTCAGCTGTTCTGGCCTTCCCCGCACGGTGGCAAGCAAAGCTTTTCGGGCTGGCGGCCGGGATCGCAGCGATTTTCGTGATGAACATCGCCCGTCTTGTCGTGCTCTTCTATGTCGGAGTGTTCTTCCCTCAACGGGTTGAGCAGATGCACTTGCTGATTCTTCAATCGCTTTCGATCGTCGGGGTTCTGTTGTTGTGGCTGATCTGGGTCGAGAAGGTGGCACATGCTCACCGTACGTAGAACCGCTTCCAGACGGAGTCCGCGGTCTGGCAAGACCGGACTGCTGAGATTCGCGGCGCTCGCATTTGCGGTGCTCATCGCAACAAGTGCTGTCTGGTTATGGATCGCCCCGCTCTACAACCGCGCCGTCTCCGGCACGGCCGAAGTTCTCTTGACGGTATTCGAACATCCAAGGGAAACGGCTGTCACGATCGAATCGGATGGCGTGACGTTCGGGCGGATTGATGCACAGAGCGGGACGGCCCGACCTTTCCTCGCGTTCGATTTCTACGCGTACTTCGGAGTTGTGCCGTTTGTGGCGCTGCTTCTTGCCACGCCAGGGATCCCGTGGCGGAAACGGATGGCTCTGCTTGTCGCAGGACTCGGGCTGCTCATTCTTCTGCATGCCGCCTATCTGGTCGGTGCGGTTCGATTGCTGTACGTGATTGTCGGCTTGAACCCCGTCGCAGCCTCGACAAGAGGCTTCTACGATTGGGGTCAGGTCGTTCTTCGTGTGCTCTGGGAGGCAAGCGGAGTTCTTGTCTGGGTTGCACTGGCTGTTCGCCGATGGCCCTGGAAGCACGATAGGTCGGATGAGCCACATGCGGAAGCACCGTTCGCGGCTGACCGGCAAGCTCATGAACAAGGATGTGTGAGATGAACAACAAGAAACGGCTGCACGTGGCGAAGGGTGGAATTCGGGAACGATGGGTGTGGCTCTTCCTAGTCGCGTTGCTGGCCTCGTTCGTCGTTCAGGCATCCGACGCTGAGATGTACTTCTCGAACGATCGCAACGGAACGACGCCTGTCACGTCGGTGCAAGAGGGAGACGAGATTTGGATCGTTGTTCTCGATGCCGACGAGGATCTGGATTGCGACGTGCGAGACAAGGTGTGGACCGATGTCAAGGTCATCGATGCCAAGACCGGAGCACGCATCGTGTGGGAGAGCTACATCGATGATGGCGGCGCCGATACCGACAACAACGGCGAAGGGGACGCATTGTTCGGAGAACCCGAATACACACCCCACTTGGGGCACTGGCCCGGTGTCAGGGCCGGCTCGCTTCTGTACGATTTTCTCGAAGAGACGGGAGCGAGTACCGGAGTATTTGTCAGTTCGAGGGCGTTCCAGGTCGGCACCAGAGCGGACTACGACGATCCGCGGATGAACACACACGTCGTGGGCCCGTACAAAGGCAACCCGGACGGCTCGGTCACCCCGTTGGACTTCGAGTGGGGCGGGTACTTGTACGCTGAGTCCGATGGGAACACATTTGGCGACGATCGTGTGTGGGTAAGTGCCGAGCGGGACCCGGTCACCGGATACAGGCTCGTCTCGGCGGTCGATCCGGCAACGATCGTCCCTCCGGGTTCCGCGTTCGTCCCTCCCGCCGTCAGCTTCGTCGCCGATCGGGACTACATCCTCGGACGATTCGAGAACATGGACACCCTGATGGGGTTGTACATGGATCCTGACGATCCGTCGGACATCGCTGTCACGATGTCGAAGCTGATCGACGTTCCGTCACAGATGTCCTGGGACGAAACCATCTACAAGGATGCAAACAGTGCAGCGACCATCCGCATCGACGATGCCGATGAGAACCTGAGCTGCAATGATGTGGAATTCGTTCCGGTTTTCGTCATCGTCAATCCGGGATCCTGGAACCCGATCGATCTGAACCGGCGCAGCGCCAACGGATTCGCGGCGCTGAAGCGGTATGGAGGCGTGACCGATACCGGCGTTCCCGCCACGGTGGGACCGGGACCGATCGACTGGTTCAACGCTTACGACAGCGGCCTTACGACGGGCGGTGTCGATCTTCGCGCCGATGGAAGCCGGCAGCCGAATATCGATGGGTCGTTCTACATTCAGTACCCGAACGAACTCAACACGCAAGTGGTTCCGAATGTCACGACGTTTGATACCATGAGTGACTCCGGCGTGACGCGGTGCATGTTCTACGCTCAAGAGACAGCGGCCGACAGCGGGGTCTTCGAGTGCGACTTCAACGACATCCGGCGTGACCTCGGTTTCCATTCGCTGGATGTTGGAGACGTCCTCGTCGCCTACTACGTCGATCCGAACGATCAAGACGACTTCTCGTTGGCCACGGCGTACATCGAGGACTCGGGCCACACATCCACCGTTCGGATCACAGATTCGGTCCGCAGTCCGTTGACGACGCTATGGTTAGGACGCGACCCGGTGTACGTTGAAGTGATGGACCCTGATGCAAACGTCGATAGCTGTTGCCCGGAGATTGTCCTTGCTCATGTCTGCGATCCCCATGAGGTCGATGACTCGGAGTGGCTGGTCCTTGACGAGCTGTCGAGCAACTCGTCGACGTTCTTCTCCAATTCCGGCGTCGAACTGTCGCCGGTTTGGGATGCCTTGGGGATCGGCTTACCCGAAGCGCACGGCGGCTACGAGCTTCAGTTGGACAACCGCAGCTTGGAGGGCTTCAACGAGGATCGCATCTACGTCCGCTACAATGACGCGACCTACACGGAAGACGCAATCGCCGGCGTGGGAGATCTGAACGCGGATCCGCTCACCGGTGAGTTTCCCCCGACGATCCTGCGGACACGGGTGGATAACGATGTCGCGTTCGCCGTGGTCGAGATCGCCGATACTCAGGTGTTCGACGGGGAAACCACCGCCATGTTCTTCCTGGATCGGCAGGGTTCCCGTGTGGAGAGCTATACCAACTCGGATTGCGTCTTCATCGAGGTGATCGATCCCGATCAGAACGAGGACACGTACCGCCGGGAACGGATCGACGGGTACTGGGATCGCCTGACCGGATCGAGTGACCTCGGGCAGAATACTCCGTTCGCCCCCGTCAATGCGGCGCCTGGAACGTTCGCCGCTGCTGCAGCACCACGCGTGCATCCGACCAACGAGCTTCTCGGCATCGACTTCATGAACGACCTTTCGGAGCCGGGAGCATATGGAGACAATACGAGTCCGAAGATCTACATCTGGAATCCACGTTCCGGGCTGTGGGCCGCGGTGGATCTGATGGAGACGGAACCCGACAGCGGCGTCTTCCGGAGCGTATCATGCATCGATCTGGTGAGCCAGTACACCGAAGTGCCCACCTTGGGGGTCCTGCCAGGGGACACCGTGCTTGCCATGTATCAAGACCCGTCCAATCACTCCGATCTTGCATGGATCGCCATCAAGGTCGGCATCGGTGGCGCCGGCGGTACAAGCGAGACCACCGTTCGATTCACGGATCGTGACGGAAGCGACATTGAAATCGTCGAGCCGTCCGCCGACTTGTACGTTACGGTGTTCGACGGAAGCCACGCCGGAAGCGCGATGATTTCGGAGGGACTGACGATTGAAGGCCAACCATACGATCTTCTGGCCGTAGCGGATGCCCCTGCGGGGACCTTCCGAACAGAGCCGATTGCGGTGACCTGGGAGATCGGAGCAAAGGTGAGGGCCTCCTATGTCGATCCGACCAACAGCAATGATCGTGCAGAAGACGAAATCACCGTCGTCGGAGGACAGCTCGTGGTGGAGCGGTTCACCGTAACACCCAACCCCTTCCAGGAGCAGGTTGTGTTCGGATTCGAAGGCAGCGGAGTCCCGGAGACGCTTTCGGTTGCGATCTATGATCTTGCGCGCCGCCGCGTCTTCGAAGCGGAGGCTTCCTACGCGATGGAGATCGTGTGGAACGGGACGAACCTGCAGGGGAATCCGACCGCCAAGGGCGCCTACGTCTACGTGATCGAAGCGAGCGACGAAACCGCTTCCTACGAAGGAAGGGATGTGATCGTCCGGTACTGATCCGCCGGGTGAGGATCCGGGATCGTACGGAGCCATTCAGAGAAGAGAGATACAGCAGTTCAAACCAGGCTTCAGGACGCGGGGGATCGGCGTAGAGCCGGCCGGACAGGTCCACCGGATCGGCCCAACGCAGTTCGCCCGCTTCTCCTCTTCTGACGCGCGCCCCTCGCCGGGAACTCCCTATTCTCTGTTGTTTCCGTTCGGATCACTCCGGCGCCCGGGGAAAAGCGTTTCACAATGGCCTCTCCGTCCCCTATGATGAACTCAATCGAAGAGCATCACCCGGGAAAGTGGTCAAGCAAGCAGGATCATTGCGGAGGTGGAACATGCGGAACAGTGCACAGCGGACGGCGTGGATCGTGGTTTGCGCGGCCGCGTTTCTTGTCGGGTTCGCAGCGATGGCGGTCGGCTGCGATTGGGAAGTGGAATACAACGGAGACATGGGCAGCGCCGACTGGCTGGGTTCCGTTCCCGGATACGGATGCCGAAGCGGGTATCTGGACGGCAGCTACGACACCGATATGTACTATTTCGATGTCAACAGCGCCTGCACGGTCAGCATCGAGACGTTCAACTCGGGCGATACCACGCTCACGCTTCTCAACGCCTACGGCAACCAGATCTCGTATGACGATGACGGGGGAAGCGGATCGGCGAGCCTGATCAGCGAATACCTGACGCCGGGACGCTACATCGCAGCGGTCGAGGCCTACGGCAGTGGAGACTTCTCGTACGGAATCTCCGTAACATGTGCCGCGACGCCAACGATTCCGACGGCCTGTGACTACGAGGTGGAGTATAACGGCGACACGTCGAGCGCCGACCGGCTGGGTTCCGTCCCCGGGTACGGCTGCCGCAGCGGCTACCTGGACGGTGCCTATGACACCGACACGTACTACTTCGATGTCAGCAGCGGTTGCACCGTGACAATCGAGACGTTCAACTCCGGGGATACGATCCTGACGCTGCTGAACAGCTACGGCACCCAAATCGCGTACGACGACGACAGCGGCACGGACACAGCCAGCCAAATCACACAGTACCTCACACCGGGTCGGTACTACGCTCAAGTCGAGGCGTACGGCAGCGGAAACTTCTCGTACAGCGTGTCCGTTGAATGCGGCGGTTCCACCGCCCCGACGCCGCAGCCCCAAACGCGTTGTGATCGTGAAGTCGAGCGCAACGACTCCCCGGATACGGCCGACTACGTCGCCACAGTCCCCGGAGAAGGTTGCCGCACCGGATACATCAGCGACGTGTATGACAACGACTACTACTGGTTCGACGTCGTGTCTCCGGCCACCGTTCAGATCGAAACGATCTCCTACGATGACACGCAGATCTGGCTGTACGACACCTACGGCAATCAGATCGCCTACGACGACGATGGGGGCGTCGATCTCGCCAGCTATCTCTCGGTCGATCTGTATCCGGGGACATACGTGGTCCGCGTTATGTCGTACGGCGGGAATGCCTACTTCGATTACACGCTGAGCGTAGAGAGCAACGTCTGTCCGCATGAGGTGGAGTACAACGACTCAAGCGGGTCGGCTGATTCGCTTGCGATGCTTCCCGGAAGCGGTTGCCGCATCGGCTCGATCGACCATCCCTACGATGAAGATTGGTACTCGATCGTGTTGGGGACCCAGACGTACGTCGTGTTGGAGACGGAGACCAGCGGCGACACCTACTTGGAGCTGCTCGATCAGTGGGGCAATCTCATCGAGTCGGACGACGACGATGGAGTCGATCTCGGGAGCCGCATCGCTCGATACTTGATGCCGGGCACGTACTACGTTCGCGTAACCCACTACAGCGACGGCACCGTCTGGGAGTATGTTTTGTACGCAAGCAGCCAGTAGAAGGCGTTCGCGCCTCACGTTGCTTGATGTGCTCTTGAGAACCATCGATCTGTGAAGAGCGCCGGGAGCCTCACGCTCCCGGCGCTTTCCTGAAACAGGCCCACGGCGAGCGGCACCCCATAGCACATCCGGTTTTTCGGACTCCGAGCGAACTGGGGTTCAACCCTACATGTCGGTCGAGGGCTCCGTAGCCGGAACAAGAACGAGCTCGGCCCAGGAGCCGAGGTCGATGTGAGCTTGCTCGGGAATCGGACCTGGAAAGATGTCCTGATCGCCGATCTCGGGCCAGCTCACGAGACTCACTCCCGACGATGGGAGCAACACGAGCCACACAAGCAGCGAGGTATCGGATAGGGCGAGTCGGAACTCCATCTCGTCAGGTCTGCCCAGATACGAGATGCTGGCCACCCACCCTTCATCAGCGAAGAACCGTTCCCGCTCCTGCACGGCAGAGGAAGAGAAGCCTAGCATGCGGCAGCGCCAGCTGAACTC
>CAZKPU010000008.1:0-558 GCA_964554715.1 uncultured Thermotogae bacterium
ACCAGCGCGGTGGATATCGAAACCGAAGTCCGCCTTCAAGACGCGCTCGACCGATTGATCTCCGAATCGGCCAACACCACCACACGGTTCATTGTGGCTCAGCGGATCTCTACGGTCCTCCTTGCCGACAAGATCCTTGTCCTCGATCGAGGCCGGATTGATTCGATCGGAACTCACACAGATCTGCTCCAAACCAGCCGGATCTACCGCGAGATCTACGATTCTCAGTTGGGAGACGGGAGCACGGATTCCACAGAGAACGGAGGTGTCTCGGCATGAGCGCCCAGCATTCATCCGCAGATTCCCGATCCTCTCGCCCGAGCAACATCATGCGTCCGGGCCGGGGTCATGGAATGGGTGGCGAGCGGGCGAAGGATGCCCGAGGCACGCTGGTGCGGCTCCTTGCCTATCTTCGACCGCATCGGGTTTGGCTCGCGCTGGTGTTCATCCTGGCCGCCTCCGCTACAGCGATGGCGCTTCTCGGGCCGTATCTGATGGGCCGGGCAATCGATGTGATCGTGGCCCGGGGTACCGTGTCTCAGCTGCTGGTCCTTATTG
>CAZKPU010000008.1:568-15845 GCA_964554715.1 uncultured Thermotogae bacterium
TGCTCGGTTCCTACGCGATATCGTGGGGGGCACAGGCGGGGCAAGGCGTGATGATCGCCACCCTCGCTCAGAAGGCGATGCGGCGGCTGCGCGCTGATCTCTTCGATCATCTGCAGCGGTTGAGCCTGAGGTTCCACGATGGGCGTTCATCGGGCGAGCTGATGAGCCGCTTGACGAACGACATGGACGCGATCAGCCGTGTCCTCAGCCAGAACGTCACCCAGTTGTTCTCCGGACTGCTCACCCTGTTTGGGATTCTGATCGTGATGTTTCTTCTGAATCCCTGGCTGGCACTTGCTTCGATGATCTTCCTCCCGCTCATGGTGGGGTTGGTGGCCGTGATCGCGAAGCGGACGCGCGGTGCTTTCCGCACCTATCAGAGAGATCTTGGCGTCCTCAACGGATCGCTCGAGGAGACGTTCAGCGGCCAGCGCGTGGTCATGGCGTTCGGCCAAGAGGACCGCGTTCTCTCCAAGTTCGACCAGGCCAACGCCACGGTCCGCGAGGTCGGCACCCACGCGATGACGTACGCCTTGCTCGTTATGCCGATGATGGGAGTTCTGTCCAATGCAAACGTCGCTGTGGTCGCCGGACTGGGCGGTTGGTTGGCAATCCGAGGAGTGGTTTCGATCGGCCTCATCGCCACCTTTGTCACTTACTCGCGCCGGTTCGCCGAGCCGCTTCGCCAGCTGGGCGAACTCTACACCCAGATTCAGCAAGACCTGGCTGGTGCAGAGAGAATCTTCAGCATCCTGGATGAGCAACCGGATCTCATCGATTCCAAGCATGCGACCGACCTGGAGGAGATCCACGGTGACGTCGTGTTCGACCACGTCGACTTCGAATACGTCCCCGGTGTCCCAGTTCTGAAAGATGTCTCGCTTCATGCCGAGTCCGGCCAAACAATCGCCTTGGTCGGACCGACCGGTGCGGGAAAGACAACGATCGTCAATCTCCTGTCGCGCTTCTATGAGATCGAAGAGGGAGCCGTTCGTTTGGACGGCATCGACATCCGCGATGTCACCAAGGCCTCGCTTCGCCGCCAGCTCGGGGTCGTTCTTCAGCAGACGTTCCTGTTTGCCGAGAGCGTGCGGGAGAACATCCGCTACGGGAGCTTCGATGCAACCGATGAACAGGTCATCAAGGCAGCCGAGCTGGCCAACGCCGACCGCTTCATCCGCCATCTTCCCAAAGGGTACGATACGATCCTGTCGGAGAGGGGCGCCAATCTCTCGGAAGGCCAACGTCAGCTCCTTGCGATCGCCCGTGCGATCCTGGCCGATCCGCGGATCCTTGTGCTCGATGAAGCGACGAGTAGTGTGGATACACGCACCGAGGTGCAGATTCAGCGAGCCTTGCAACAGCTCATGGTCGGCCGGACCAGCTTCGTGATCGCCCACCGTCTCTCGACGATCCGCAACGCGGATCAAGTGGTCGTCATCGAGGGCGGCCGGATCGTCGAGCGCGGATCTCACGAGCAACTCCTGGCTGCTCGCGGGGCGTATCACCGTCTCTACCAGAGCCAGTTTCGAGGGCAGCCAGTCTAGCTCTGTGCAAAGGGCGGCGGGCATCTGCAATCTGTCGGAGGCAAGTCCGTCAGTCACCCATGCAGGCCCCGGACCCATCCGCTCCCCCTACGCGCTCGCAGTCTTCCCCTGATCCTTCGCGCCAAGAAGATCGTAGATTTCGTCGCCCGTGATCGTCTCTCGATCGCAGAGGATCGCAGCGATCCGATCCAGTGCATCGCGGTGCTCGGTCAGGACATCCATCGCCCGTTGCTGCGCTCCCTCGATCAGCAGACGGATCTCGGCGTCGACCTGCGAAGAGACCTCGGGGCTGATATCCCCGCGAGTGCCACCGTACCCTCCGAGATACTCCGCCCCCGTTGGAGAAGCGTATCGGACCGGGCCGAGGCGATCGGTCATCCCGAACTCCGTCACCATCCGCCGAGCCAGATCCGTGGCCCGCTCAAGATCGTTGGACGCTCCGGTCGTAGGCTCCTCAAACACGATGAGTTCCGCAGCGCGGCCACCGAGCATCACTGCGAGACGGCCTTCGAGTTCCGCCTTCCCGAGCAGGTACTGATCCTCCTCCGGCCGTTGGATCGTGTATCCCAGCGCCCCCTTCGCCGTAGGGATGATGCTTACCTTGTGGACCGGGTCCATGTCGGGAAGCAACGCCCCGACCAGAGCATGACCCACTTCATGGTATGCCACTTTCCTCTTGATCTGCGGCGTCAACGGGACCTTGCGCTGCAGCCCGGCGACAATCCGCTCGATCGCGAGGTCGATGTCTTCCATCCGCACTGCGGGGCTGCCTTCGCGCACCGCAAGCAGTGCCGCCTCGTTGACGATGTTCGCAAGGTCTGCTCCGGAGAACCCTGGTGTGATCTGAGCGATGCGTCCCAGGTTCGCGTCGGCAGCCAGCTTGACCCGCTTGGTGTGCACTTCAAGGATCTGCCGGCGACCCTCCTCCGTCGGCAGCACCACTTGAATCTGCCGATCGAACCGTCCGGGTCTCAACAGGGCTGCATCGAGGATCTCCGGCCGATTGGTTGCCGCCATCAGCATCACACCTCGATTCGATTCAAAGCCGTCCATCTCCGCAAGCAGTTGGTTGAGAGTCTGCTCACGTTCGTCGTTGCGGCCCATTCCGCCGCCCAACGTGCTTCGGCTTCCTCCGATGGCGTCGATCTCATCAATGAACACAATGCACGGCGCTCGCTTCTTCGCTTGCTCGAAAAGATCCCGCACCCTTGCTGCGCCGACTCCCACAAACATCTCGACGAAATCCGACCCACTCATGGAGAAGAACGGAACACCCGCCTCGCCGGCCGTTGCCTTGGCAAGCAGCGTCTTGCCCGTTCCGGGAGGCCCGACAAGCAGCACCCCCTTGGGCAGCTTGGCACCAAGCTGAGTGTACCGCTCGGGGGCCCGGAGAAAATCGATGATCTCCTTCAGCTCGACTTCCACCTCGTCGACACCGCCGACATCGTCAAACCGGATGCCCGTCATTTCGCCGGCGATCTCCTTCGCTCGGCTCTTCCCGATCGACATCACGCCTTGCCCACCCTGACTCATCCGTTTGAATAGGAAGTACCAGATCAGCGCAAGGGGCAACAGCGGCAGGATCCATCCCAACAGCGTGCCAAGGACACCTCCACCTGACGGATCAGCGGAAAAGGTAACGCCGGCTGCCTCCAGCCGCCCGATCAAATCGGGATCGTCGACAGCCACGACGTTGTAGACGTTCTCGGCTGGAACACCATCGACCGGCTCAACGGAGACGAAGAAGATCCTGTCCTCTTCGACCGAGACCTCGGTGACCCACCCGGCATCCAGGTCCTCGAGGAACGTGCTGTAGGGAACCTCCATCCGATTCACCAGAAGCGGCTGCATCACCAACGACTGGAACGCCCATATCGCAAGAAGGGCAACCACGACATATCCCACCGAGAACCCCGCCTGCTTTCGCTGCCGTTTGTTCATTCCGCACCTCGATCTTCCCGATCCGCTTCTCCTTGCGAAGGAGCGATCCCTGCTCGGCGAAGCGAAACAGAGTATCGAACGACCTTTGCAGCCGCAACTGTCTCCGTTGCAGCTCACCGCCTCCGGGATTGGATACGCCGGCTTCCTTTGATATACTGACTGATCAGTCAGTCATAGTCTTCTTTGCCTTTGCATAACGAGCTATGCCACTCTGACTGTACAGTCAGTCATAACGAGGAGGCCGCAGCCATGAGCCGCGAAGTGCCGACCGACAAGAAACGCCTCATCCTTGACGCAGCAACCGATGTGTTTGCCGATGCTGGATTCCATACGTCCCGGGTTCAAGACATCGCCGAACGCGCCGGAGTCGCCAAGGGAACCATCTACTTGTACTTCCAAACCAAGGAAGAGATCCTGCTTTCCATCTTCCAACGGTACTTCGACTCTCTGCTGGATCTGATCGACCGATTCCAGCAGCAACACATGACCGCCGTAGAGATCATCGATGAACTGGTTCAGCAGCAGGTCCGGAGTGCGATTGTGAACCCGAGGTTGCTGCAGCTTCTCGGTCGCCGTCCTCTGGCGGCGCAAACCGTAGGAGGAGGAAAGATAGAAGCCTATCATCGCCACGTACTCGACCGCCTCACCGGAATGCTGACCGAAGGCATCCGCCTTGGCCAGGTGCGGCCGATCAATCCCCGTGTCGGAGCCAATATCCTGTACTCGATCATCCTGTCCATCCCGCAGTACCTCGTCCTCTATCCCGAAGACGGCCTGGAACGTTCGTTCCCGAAGCTCGTGGAGGAGGTCGCCCGCTTCGCGTGGGCAGGGATTCGAAAGGAGGCAACCCCATAATGAAGAACACCTCGATTGCGTTCATTCTGTCGGCCCTGCTTCTTGCTGCAGCTTCTCTTCCAGCCGTCGCACAGGAGGACGCGAGCCCTGCTCGTCTCCTTCTGGTTGACCAAACGAAGACATTCGCCTCAACCATGCGCGTCGCGGCTCTCGCCAAGACGCTGCGAGAGTTCGACGCCGCACCGTTGGAGCTGACCGTGCGATTGACGGAGACCACGTCTCCGTACGGCAACCCGCTCGAAGACGAGCCGTTGCCCCCCGAGGCCCCGTTCCACATGATCATCATCATCCCACGAGGTATTGATGACGGAACAGCCGACCGGATATGGCTCATCACGACACTTGCATCCTCTCCCCCCTCTCCCGAGTGGGAGGGCGTTGAGCTTCTCGGCCTCCTGATCGACACCATCTTCGAGGGAGTCGCCGCCGCTGTGGATCCGATGGAGGATCTCTGGCCGGCGATGCTCGCTGCCGGCTATGCCGCACAAGGGTGGTTGGAGTGAAACGGATCTTCACATGGACCGTTGATCATCCCTGGTGGGTCAACGGCGCTGTCGCTGCTATCAGCATCGCTTTTGCTTTTCCCATAGCCCATCTTCGAGTCAACGTGGACTTCCGAACTTACGTCGATCATGATGATCCGGCGTACCAGCGGTTGACAACCGCCGAAGATCGCTTCGGCTCGCAAAGCCTGTTGATGGTCGCCGTGATCCATGAAGACGGCATCTTCAACGCAGGATCGCTTGCGAAGATTGAGCAACTGGAGACACGCTTCGGCCAGATTCCCGGCATCGCGGAAGTGCGCGGCCCTCTTGGCCAGGACGTCATCATCAGTACGGAGGCGGCTCTTGAAGTCGGCCCGGCCGCCGTTGACGGACGTGCACCAACCACCCCCGAGCAACTTGAGTCGTTCCGCCAACGTGTGCTGGCCATCGATTCGATGGTTGGGCTTCTCATCTCGGACGACGAAACCGCCGCGTCGATCATCCTGCAACTGGAAACGGACACGGATGATACAGATGTAGCTGCGCAAGTCCGCGCAGCTGTCGCGGAGATCGGGACCCCCCCCGAGCAGTTCTACATCAGCGGAGAGCCGTATCGTGAACTGACGCTGACCGAGTCGATGGTCGCCGACCTTCGGACGACCATTCCGATCATCCTTGCCGTCATGGCGATCGTGCTGTTCGTCAGCTTCCGCTCACCTAGAGGGGTGTGGATCCCATTGCTGGTTGTTGCTCTTGCCATTCTCTGGCTGTTCGGACTCATGTCCCTCGCCGGACAACCGGCAACCGTGATTTCCTTCGTGCTCCCTGTTTTGCTCCTAGCCATCGGCATTGCCTACGGGATCCATGTTCTGAATCGGTTCAACGAGCACATCGGTGAGGGTTCCCCAAAGCGGGAAGCGCTGATCTCGGCCATGACGAGCATCTCGACGGCTGTGCTCATGGCGGGGCTGACGACCGTCGGGGGGTTCCTTTCGTTGCTGACTGCATACCTTCCTGCGCTCGCGTCCGCCGGAGCCTGGGCAGCCGCAGGCATCGTCATTGCCATGGTTCTTGCGCTTGTCCTGCTTCCCGCGCTTCTCGCAGTTCTCCCCTCGCCCAAGCCACGACGGGGCCGGTCCGGCGCGACAACCCGCCTATCGCGAGTCCTTCAAGCCGTCGTTCGCAGATCGATTACGCATCCCGTTCGGTTTCTTGTCGTCATCACAGTGATCGTCGCCGGTCTTGCTGCTGCCGTCCCGATGCTGACCATCGATTCGTCCATGACGGCGTTTCTCGGCGACGCCCATCCTTCGACGGTCGGAATGTCGACCATCGACCGTTACTTCGCGGGAAGCGAGTACATTGTGCTCGAAGTGGACACAGCGATGCCCAACGGACTCAAAGAGCCCGCCACACTCCAGGCCATGATGAGGCTTGAGGCGTATCTTGCCGAGCTGGGTGTGCGGAAGACGACATCGCTGACGAACCTCGTGCGTGAACTGAACCTTCGCTTCCACAACGATGATCCGGACTACGATGCCATCCCCGCCACACGCGCCGAGATCTCGCAGCTCCTGCTGTTGTTCGCGTTTCAGGGAGGAGATCTCGGTTCGGTCGCACTTCGAGACTACTCTGCAGGAGAGATCGTCGGTTTCGTTCCGCAAATGGAGGGCGACCAGCGAGGCTCTCTTGTTCGATCGATCCGCAACTACATCGAGACAAGCATCCCGGAGGGCCTTTCGGTGTCTATGGTCGGTCCAACCCAGTTCTACGATTCGATGGGGACTCAACTGATTTCGAGTCAGATCATCAGTCTGGCAACCGCCGTCGCTGTCGCTGCGGCGATCGTTGCGTGCCTGATGGGTTCGTTGCTCGCGGGTTTGATTGCCGCGATCCCCCTTGCTCTAACCATCCTTGCCTCGTTCGCCGTGATGGCTTTGAGTGGAACCACGCTGAACATGGCCTCCTCCATGATCTCGAGCGTCACGATCGGGGTTGGGATCGACTATGCCATCCACTTCTTGTCGCGCTATCGATCCGAACACAGCCGCACGAAACGGAAAACAGATGCCGCGTTGATCACCGCCGGAACCGCTGGGAAGGCCATCGTGTTCAATGCCGTCGCCGTTCTTGCAGGATTCCTGGTCCTTCTCGCCTCGAAGTTCTTGGCGTTCCGCAGCCTCGGCGGCCTGCTCGCCCTCGCCATGGCTGTGAGCGCGGGAAGTGCTCTTACGTTGATCCCGGTCGTCCTTCAAGCGATCAACCCTCGCTTCCTAACGGACCCTTTCTGGGTCCGCTTGCGCGCCCGAATCGGACGGCGCCGCGCCCGTCACATACTCACCACGTCAAAGGAGAAGTCTGATGTCTAGGAAGATGTGCATTCGGCTGTCTGTCGTTGCAGCAGCCATCCTTTTCCTGTTTGCCGTCTCCGCTTTCGCAATCACCGGAGCCGATATCCTCGATCAGATGGAAGATACGTTCGGTACCGACCGGGCTGACGAAGGTCTCCTCATGTCTGTTCAAGTCGACAACACGTATGCAGGCGGCTTCCAGTCGAACTATCACCTGGCGGTTGTTGCGCGCACATCCACAGATCCGGCACGGACCGAGGATCAAGACGAAACGACCTATATGTTGATGTACTTCCGGGGAGGAGACGACGAAGGGTCGATCTTCATGCTTCACCTACCCGAGGATGACACGATCGACAGTCGTCTGTGGCTGTTTCTCCCCGCTCTTGGCGTCACCAAGGAACTCGTGTCCGACGACGATCAGGAAGGCAGTTTCGCCGGCAGCACCGTATCCTACGGAGATATCGCCGGGGCCAAGGAGATGCGCGACGACTACGATGCGCAGATCCTCCGCGAAGATACGTACTTCGTTGCCGGTGAGTCTCGCGATGTGTGGGTGCTCGAGCTAACGCCAAAGCCCGGGATCGACGCCGAGTATCACCGCGCCGTGTTGTGGGTCGATCATGAGGAGTTCCTGATGCTCCGCTTGGAGGGCTACGGCGAGTCCGGCGCGCTCGAATCCGAGCTGGATGTGACATCACTCGGTCGGTTCGAGGATGATGCGTTTCAGCACGAACTCGTCGGCATCGATCATACGACCGGGGATCGGTCGACGATCTCGTTGTCCGACCTGAGACGGCCCGACGCTGAACTGCCGATCGAGACGTTCGCCGCCGACCGTCTTGCCGACTTCGACCTGTCGTCGTACGGCTTCTAGCGCTCGCCCCCGGCCGAGGCCTGTGTACGGGAGGTTCCTGGACGGTGTCTTGGAGCCTCCTTTTCGCATGCACTGGGAATCGGGTACGATACAAAGTAGACATCAACTTCATTCACACACGTTGAGAGGGTTTCGTGCCAATATCGACTATCGTGGTTGCATTGATTGCCGGCTGCGGTGCGGGGATCGTGACCGGCTTGATCGGAGCGAGTGCGGTCACGATCGCGGTTCCGATTCTCGTGACGTTTACGTCGTTGCCCGCCTACGCCGCGATCGGGGCAAGCCTCTTGACCGATGTCTTTGCGTCGCTCGTGGCGGCTTGGATCTACCACCGCCATGGACGTCTCCATGTCCGCTCCGCTCTGCTCATCTCGGCGACGGCCGTCGGCGGCGCGCAGCTCGGTAGCTGGGCCTCGACCTATCTCCCTGATGCTCACCTGGGTGTGATTACCGCTGCCGTCATTCTCGCGACCGGTCTCCGCTTCATCTTCCGCCCCGAAAGCCTGCACCCCCCCAAATCGCCTCCGGGAAGCCGCCTTCGATGGCTTCGCCTGTCTCCGGCCGCACAGCACAACTTGGCCGCCATCCTCGGCGGGCTGATCGTCGGTTTGATCTGCGGCGCGTATGGAGCGGGAGGCGGGATCTCCATCTTATTCCTGCTCGTCTACGCTATGGGGTTCTCTCCGCATGAGGCGATCGGAACGTCCGTTCTCGTCATGGCGCTCACAGCCGCATCGGGAGCGGCGGGCCACGCCATCCACGGGGAACTGCCATGGGCCGTTGCCGCCCTGGCTGCGGGAGGCGGTATCGTCGGGGCGATTTCGGCAGCCGCTTTTGCCAACCGATGCAACGAGCGGCTTCTGGCGCGTATCGCAGGGGTCGCCTTTGCTGCACTCGCGGCGGTCATGCTTGCAGGCCGGTATCTCCTTTGAACGGACAGTGGCTTTGATACCTTGTAGACCATGCCGTAGCATGCGTTCGCAGAGGAGGTGACGAAGCGAGAAGCAACGCAGTAGGTGAAGGAAGTAGCGCAAGGACTGGAGCGGTTTCCAGTTGACGAGGTGAAGGTTCCCTGGCGCAGGCTGGGGCTAACCCGTACACGGGGAAAATCGACGGATCAGCGGATGCCTTCAGGGCTGGCACGGCCCTTCTTCCTTCTGAACAAACCAAAGCCGAACGATGCGAAAAGCGGTGAGTGATCACCGTCACAAGCTCTTAAGCAGTGCGATTTACCCCTCACGCTATGGAGACGCCGCCGTCGTCTCGGAGCCCATCCGAGAGCCGGACCGGCCTCACCTAGCCTTGGCCCCTCGGCCGAGAGGAGACCGCATGTCTGTGAACCGCGTCTTGAAGAAGCTGTCCACCCCGTTTGACCAGTTTCGACCCACGGGAGCGATCCTCGTTGTCAATCTCGTTGACCCGCAGTTGCGCACGATGGAAGCGTTTCTCGATGCAACCACCCTCTATGGGTTGCCTACGATCGTTATCGGCAACAAGGTAGATCTGGCCCCGAAAGAGCATTTGGATCGCGTTGCCGAAGCCATCCCCGGAAACGTCATCGCGACGTCCATGGTGACAGGCCAAGGCATGGCCGCTGTCTGCGAAGCGATCCGCGAACGTTTCACATGCGGGGATCGCATCGCCATCCTCGGTGTATTCAACAGCGGAAAGACCAGCCTGATCGCGCGATTGACCGGCGCAGATCTTGCCACCGGCGACCTGCCGGGCACGACACTCGAGTTCTCTGAGCACCGCTACGGCGACCTCACGTTGATCGACACGGTCGGCCAGATCATCGACATCCACAAGCCGCTGATGGTCAGCATCGATCTAGCGGATTGCTCTACACCACGCGAGAGGTTTGAGCGTGTCCTCCGTCAGGATGCCGAAGCGATCCTTGCCTGCCTTGATTCCGCCATCGGGGGTCTTGAGTCCGCAACGGCCGCCGTTCTGGAAGCTGTCCGCGGCGGGGGTAAGTTGATTGTGGTCGGGGCGGGCGCCAGTGCGCTTGTCGCGATGGAGATCGCCGGCCAGGGATCGGAGACCGGGATTCCGGCGCTTGCGTTCACCAACAATCTGGCCAGCGCACAGCCGGTCAGCTTCTCCAAAGGAACGGCAGAAGACGAGGGTGCCCTCGCTCGCTATATCTCACTGGTTGTTCACCGCGGCGATGTTGTTCTCGGGATCTCCGCAAGCGGCGGCACCGGCTTCGTGTACGATTCGCTACGCCGTGCTCGTGACGCCGGCGCGATCCCCATCGCGTTGACCGAGAACCCCGACACTCCGCTCGGCCACGCCGCCGATATTGTCATCAAGAGCGAAGCAAAGCCGGAGGGTCCGTCTTCGAGCAAGATCCAGGCAGCACATCTGGCGATCGGCCACGCCCTCATGCTGGCTCTTGCCGCCGAGCGGGGCATTACCGCCGAACAGTCGATCGAATTCATGCTGCCTGAGCCGGTCGCCACCAAGAAGATGGGTCTCAAGTAGCCGTCGGCGTATGCGGCCGTCCTTCGCCTACATCAGAAGGCGGCCGCAAACATCAGCGTCCCGATCAACGCCGTGACGCCACCTCCGACCAACAGCGCAACTCCGGTGGTTTGCAGCAGCGGAATCTGCACCCCGATGGATACGACAGCTTCGACACCACGGCTTCCGTCACTGTTCATCACGACAAATCCGACATCGCCTTCGCCCACCGTCCAGATCAGCGGTTCGCCGTACTCGACGGTGCTGGAGAACCAGAACGCTTGCTCGGAAGGCAGCGCCGGTTCCGCCTCTCCCTCGTGGACGATCACGTCAAGCTGTTCGGGGTCATCTGTCAGCGATGTCAGTTCGTGGTGAAGCACATCGGCCAGGTACGCATCGATCGCAGCCGGAGAAGCGATCCCGATGAACGTTTCTGCGTCCTCGCCGTGCGGCTCTGCGGAGATACGCAACGACGCCAGCTCTCGACGCTCAAGGAACCACGGCAGCTCTGCGGAAACCCCCTCGGCGTTTCCGGTGATCGCATACGTGTCGAAGCCGACATACGCAGGTGGAATGGCGTAGAATCCGTCTGCATCTGTGAGAACGGAATCGGCAACAAACAACGCACCCCCGCTGAGAAGCACGATCCCCCCAGCAAGAGCCACCGCCAGACCCGCAATCCCAAGAATCCCTCGTATCATCTTCCGGCCCTCCCTATCCGTGCCGCGTTGCTGCTGACGGCAAAGCTGTAGCACCTCGATCGTGCCGGTCTTCACCGTACCCGTTGAGGCCGGCCCTCTCCAACTCCGCCGCATGGCAAGATGTCCCGTGTGTTCACCACTCCGCAATAGCACGCGCCCACGCCGCTTCGCAGCCAACGTGGGCGCTGATCTCGATCACCGGTCGGTGCGAACGGTCGCCGCCTTCGCTCTAGTAGCCGTACTCGACGGTGTAGCGGACGATCGCTTCGCCTTCGGGCGGAACGGAGACATCGAATCGAACGGTATTTGCATCCACCGGTTCATACGGAAGTGTTGCGCCGAGAATGGTCCACGTATAGCCTGATGGATGCTCAAAGACCGATACGGTTACCGGCTCGCTTTTCGCGTTCTCCAAGACGATTTCCACCTGTTCCTGATAGCGGTCATCCGAGATCCAGTTCCGCTCGAGTAGCGTCCGGCTCGCCTCGAGATCGAACGCCGCTCCAACCTGCAATTCGACGCTGTCGCCGGCCGCCGTGTGGGGGATCGAATCCTCGCCAAGTAGGACCGGGCCGATCTCATCGATCTGATAGACCCTCACCGTCCCTGCCGGCAGGGGAATGCCTAACCCGCTCATGGCATCGTTTTCGAACGTGTACTGGATCCGCACATCTCCGGAAGCCATTGTGTCATAGACAAACTCCTCAACCATTCTCACGGTCTCCGAACGCGCGTACGACAGCGCCAGCGTTCCCTCGCTCTCAAGCGTCACCGGATACGGCAACGTGTAGCGGTAGTACTCGCTTACCGCCTCGGCGGCAAGCCCCGCCGGCGCGTTGGCCTCGAACGCCAGAGCCGACACCCGAACCATGTTGTCGTACATGGCGGGTTGCTCCATGTACACATCCCCGGCGATCAAAGATAGAGCCGGTGTCGAGAAGACGCCGCCTGCACCGTTTGTGACCGCGATTCTCGTTTGAAGGGATCCCAGCTCCGAGTCATCCGACACGAACACCGCGTAGTTAGCTTCCCACGAAATGCCGGCAACGATGTAGAGCATGTCGAGAGAGACCTCTCCCCCGGCAACGCTCGACATGCCCACGATGAGCTCCGCATCTTCACTCCACGACACCGCTCCTCCGTCCGGAAGCCGCAGCGTCACCGGATCGGCCACCAGAATCATCGCTCCGCCTTCCTGCCGGAGAAGAACCCCCTCCGATTGATCCAGAAGCTCACCACGGTACATCGCTCCGGTTCGGTCGATGACTTCCACCGTGAGCCCCACCGCTTCGGTCAGGAGATCGAGCCTTTGCACCGGGTGGAAGCGCGTCCATAGGATGTCGGCTTCACTCTGCAGCAATAGGGACGGCACGATCAGCCCATCGGGGATCGAAAGCTCGACCTCATTGAACCCCGGCTGCAGCGTCACCGTGCGTGTCTCCTGGATCACGGCTCTTCCCTGCGCATACACCGCCATTGCGGCCACATCCAATGTTTGTGCGGAAGCGGCACAAGCCACCACTCCGACGGTAAGAATCGCAAACACAGTCAACGTCATACTCTTCATGAATCGGTACTCCCGTCTCATATCACGCCTCCTTCGAACCAACATACACCCAAGACAACCGTCCGTTCCAAGTGCGACCCCGCCCTCATTCCGTGACCTACGATGTTTCATTGTGTGAGCTGTCTTCCCCGATCCGTCCTTTTTGCATCCCCCGATCAACGCATGATCGGTGACAAGCAGATTGCGGCCAGGCTCAAGCCTCTTCTCGCTCGACCCGATTCAGTGCAGCCCGTTCATGACTGTCCCGTTCGATCGACGTCGCGCACATCCTTCGATCAGCGATATCCCGGGGCGGGTTTTCGATCCTGAGCACTGGACGAACCCTCGCCCCGGCGGTACAGTGCTTCCGATCGCACAGGAGGGATCATGGATCTGAACATCCCACGGCTCGGACAAGCGAAGATCACATCTCCGCTGCGTCTCTCCACCCAACGCGGTGACTCGGTTGCCAACTACGTACAGGACTCGGCCCGAATCCTCTACGACATTTCAGTGGATGCGAGTTGCTCCGCGGAAGAGTCCCGCGGCACGTCACCCCTCTCCTTCGAGAAAGCCGGCCCGCGAGAGAAGATCTACTTCGATCCAAGCAAGCTGCATGTGGGAATCGTAACGTGTGGCGGCCTTTGCCCGGGGATCAATACCGTGATCCGGACGCTTGTGATCGAGCTCTCCGACAGGTACTACGTTCAACGGATTACTGGTTTCCGCTACGGCTTCGCAGGGCTCGAACCCAGTCACGGCTATCCGGTTCTTGAGCTCGATCCGGAGTTGGTCGACGATATCCATCACGACGGCGGATCCATTCTCGGAACCTCGCGCGGACCGCAGAACGTAGAAGCGATGGTGGACACGCTCGAGAGAATGGGAATCTGCTTGTTCTTCGTCATCGGAGGAGACGGCACCTTGCGTGGCGCCCAGGCGATCTATGAAGAGATCACACGTCGAGGGCTGAAGATTGCGGTGATCGGCATCCCCAAGACCATCGACAACGATGTCCTGCTTGTCGAACGGACCTTCGGGTTTGAAACCGCTGTTTCGATTGCGATCCAGGCGGTCCGCTCCGCACACACCGAAGCGAAGGCCGCCAAGAACGGCATCGGATTGGTCCGCCTCATGGGACGCCACTCCGGCTATATCGCGGCGAGCGCAGCGCTCGCAGAGCCCGATGTCAACCTGGTGCTGATTCCTGAGATCCCGTTTACGCTCGATGGCCCTAACGGTGTCCTCGATTGGCTGGAGGCACGACTCGATCGAAGCGATCACGCCGTGATCGTCGTTGCTGAAGGAGCAGGTCAAGAACTTCTGCGAAGCAACGCAGCCTCGGTGGACCGGGACGCGTCCGGCAACGTCAAACTCGCCGATGTCGGCTTGTTCCTTCGAGACGAGATCGATCGATCGCTCCGAAGACGAGGCGTTCCCCACAGCCTGAAGTACATCGACCCCAGCTACCTCATCCGAAGCGCTCCGGCCAATCCGAACGATTCCCTTTTCGCATCCAACCTCGCCCGTAGCGCGATGCACGCAGGGATGAGCGGGAGAACGGGGATGCTGGTCGGATTGTGGCACGCCGCGTTCACCCATGTCCCGATTCGAGAAGCCGTTGCCAAGCGCAAGGTTGTCGATCCGGAAGGCGACCTATGGCGGTCGGTGCTCGAATGCACCGGACAACCGCCGATCTTCACCTCGTAGCAGCGCGCACAGATCGTTTCCGGTTCTCTCTATGGAGTGCCGGCGATCGTTACGTCCTTTGCGGCTGTCCCGGAAGCACCGTCGTTATCAATCACCGTGAGGGCGACCGTGTACGTCCTTGAATCGCTCTGAATCGGATACACATGGCTGGCAGCGATCCCCGATGCCGTTTGCCCATCTCCGAACAACCAGGCGTAAGAGATGATCGTCCCATCCGGATCCGACGACGCGGTTCCATCGAAATCCACCGATGTACCGGCCCCGTGCTCCACGGTGAACTGCGCCAAGGGACTCAGGTTTCGGCACAGGAAGCAGCCTCCCAGAGCGACAATCGCCACACTGCACATGACCACCAGGATCGCAGTTCTCGATCTTTTCATCATCCCCCCTTCCGCACACCACGGACACGCCCACCCCATCTCCACGTCGGACCGAGCGATGCCCGTTGCAAATCATCTTACAGTCTCGTATAAGTCCAGGCAATCGGAGGTGCGATGCACACGTATCGGATCGATCCACCGGGCGCCTGCCTGGCCTACCATGATCTTCCCGGCGAGGGTCCGGTCTGCGTGTTCCTTCACGGTCTCGGAGCATCGTCAAGCGCTGACTTCACGGAGGTCGCAGCGTTCCCGGCTCTTCATCCGTACCGCAGCATCCTGATGGATTTCTTCGGCTTCGGTTTCAGCCAGCCACCCAATCGCTTCTCGTATACACTTGACGCTCATGCACAAACCATTGTGTCTTTGCTCGAGCACCTTGCGATCCCGCACCGGTCGTGCGTTCTGATCGGCCACAGTA
>CAZKPU010000008.1:15855-37813 GCA_964554715.1 uncultured Thermotogae bacterium
GGAGCCGTTGCCATCACAGCGGCCGCCACGACCTCATCCCCGTTCGCCGGACTGGTCATCGCAGAAGGCAACCTCGACCCCGGTGGCGGCATCGTGAGCCGGCCGATCGCATCGCAGAGTGAAGCAGAGTTCGTTGAGCGGGGGTATGCCGAATTCCTACGTGTCCTCGATGGTCGGCCTCACGTCTCGGAGTACGCAGCTTCCGTGCGAATAGCCGATCCGCTTGCGCTGCATCGTAGCGCCGTATCGCTCAAAGCGGGCACCACACCGACCATGCGCGAGCGCTTCGTCTCGCTGCAGCTTCCAAGAACGTATCTGTTCGCTGAGAAGTCCCTGCCGGACACTGATCAACAAACGCTACAGCAACACGGAATTGCGGTCGACGTCGTCCCCGCCGCCGGGCACAACATGATGCACGATAACCCTGCCGGCTTCGCCGACGCCGTCGCACGCGCGATCGCTCGCTGCTAAGACACGGGGGTTCCCTCCTAGTTTCCTCCCCTATCCTCTCGGGTTGAACTCCCGTTTTCCGTTTCTACGGCACGCTCAGCACAGACCGCAGAGCCGGCGAGCACCCCCGGATCTCAGGAAAAGGCGAGGCCCGAGCTGTCGGACCTCGCGATTCCTCTTCTGCCAGAAGCACGATGTGCGGCATACGCCGCATCGCGCCTTGTTCCTGCCTACTTCCCGCCTTTTCGCATCGAGAACGTCTGCGTTGCCGTGTCGAAAGGCACCGCTGCGTACGCTCGCTGCTCTCCCAGCTCCAGGACGATTCCGATGTAGTCCTGACCCGGATCGGGATCGATGTAGTCGGGGTACAGGGTTCTGTTCTTCTCGAACCACTCGATCGCGCTCATCGGCACCGGGGGGATCTCAACCTCCACAGTGATCGACTCGCCCGGCTGCAGCGCGCCTTGTCCGAGAACACCGGTCCAGTAGCGCGTGACCATTTCGGGAACCCAATCCTGCGCGTACGACAACCCGATCGTCACCTCAAGAGGGCCGGCAATAGCCGTATTTCCAGCGTTGACCAGCGTGACAAGCGCCACACGCGTTCCATCAGCGGCTCCACCGGCGCCGGCCGGCTCCATCACCGAACTCACACGCAACGCTGCTCTTCGAGACGGTACCGGTTCGATCAAGGTTGGAACCCCGTCGATCACCTGCACCCACATTGCGCCCGCATATTCCAGGTCGATCCAGATGTAGGCGAATTCCTCGTCGAACCCCTCCGTGGAGTTGAATTGCTGGAACACCGTGCCGGTTCCACTGAACTGGAACGACGCCAGCACCTCGGAAAACTCCGTCACGCTCGACATCGCTGCCTGCGCATCGAACACGATCTCCCGCTCCAAGGATGCCACCCCGGTGCTCTGATATCCGGCGAACGGTCCCGTCGTTGCAACCATGAGGTCGTCTCGGAACACGCTGGTGTCGGTGAAGATGCTGAACGTCGCTTCCTCCCCGCCGAAGTTCACGACGATGAGGTCATGATCATCGGGGAAGCAGTACAGCCACGTGTCGAACGGACCGCGGACAATCACGCCCCTGGGGCACAATCCTTGTCCGATGGCTGCCGGGAGTCCGGCAAAGACAACGAGGACGAGTGAGAGAACCACGATCCACCGAGCTTTGGCTCTTGCGTCAACCATCCGTACCTCCCCGTCGAGGTGTTGTTGCCCTGATCGTCTTGGCCAAAGGCAGGTCTAGAACCTGCCTTTGGCCGTGTCTGATTCACCTCTACGGAAGACGAAGATCGGGGTTAACCGCAACGTTCTCCCAGAACTCCCCGTACCCATCAATGGATCCATGCAGCTCGGCGAAGTCGATGCGTCCATCGCTCCATCCAGGATCGCCGAAGAGTGACGGATCGAGCAGCAGTCCCTCGAGATCGAGCATGTCTGGCGTGACCAACGCAACGTTCTCGGACTCGTTCCAAAGGAAGAACTCGAGATTGACGGTATCTCCGTTCAGCGTTGCGTCCGGCCCGCTGAGTCCAACGTGCAGTTCCAGTTCGGTGAGGTCACCGGGTTCGGGAGCTCTTGTGTTGGTCCACCAACCGACGAACTTGTGGATGTCGAGATCCTCACCTGTGACCTGCTTCGTCTCATCCAGGTGATAGGCTCCGTCACTGTTCACGTGCTTCACGATCTCCAGGTTGGTGCCGCAGATCCGTTCGAAGATGAACGCTGTGTCGATCGGAGACGGATCCTCGATCCGCCAATACCCATGATCATTGAACTGCCAGTTCGGCCCACCGATCTCGGCCAGCTGGAAGAAGCATCCGTCTGCCAGGCTCAATTCCTTGTGTTCGGTGAACTGGTCCCCGCTGATGTGGAACCACTTCCACAGCGACGCCGTTTCTCCGTTGATGTACTCTTCCACGGAGGCAAACGCACCGGCAGCCCCTTGGTAGATCTCCGTAGCTCCCGTCGTCTCGGCGCTGATCTCGACGTCCACATCGGCCCAAGCCGCCCAGCCGATCGCCAACACCAGCACTGCCATGCATACAAGCATCCGCTTCATTCCTGACCTCCTTAGGTTCTCTTGGATGCCCTCCGCCGCAAGCGGATCTGCTGTTTCCGCTCTGCACATCGCTCAGGTCACGGTTTCCTCTTCGATCTCACCTCCCGTCGACGCTGTCCGGCCGTTCCTCATGCCAACGGCGTGAATCGCCGTCATCGCTGAAGGAATGCCGGAAACTACGAAGGTGTCTGTGCCGTCGAATCGAATGCTGCGAAGGCGAAGAAGCTGGAGGGCGCGCCGACCACAACTCGGATGCTTTCCCGCGCCAACGGAACCCTAGAGATGTACCGTGCGCGCCCTGACCAACCTCATCTCTTCTCGGAGTTAGAACCGCTTGGCGGAAGAAGGGAAGGACAATTCGAGGAACGCGATCGATCCACTGCTGTCTCGTACCACCAAGCCACGCTGCCAACGGTTTCCTCCAACCTTCCCGTCGGCGCGGACTTTGGGATCCTGGCAGCCCGGCGATCTGACGTACAGTAGATCCGTGGCTTTGCGCCACCGTCTTGCGACGGCTTTGCCCTTTGCAGGACTGCGGCTGTCACAGCCGCGCTATCAGTATAGGTATTTCTCTGCTTTTGTCAAGATTTCTCTGTACTTTACTTCTTTACGCCGTTTCCTGCGTTTGTTGTCTGTCGTGTTCTGGTGTTCTTGGTTCGCTTCGTTGCTTTTTTTCTTATACTCTTGATTCTATTCAGGAGGGATCGTCATGGATCACCACCGTGTTATGCCGTATATCGGGTTGCTTCTACTTGCGCTTCTTGTCCTTCTTCCCCGGGCTGCGGCCCATGCCCAGACTCCCCACATCGAGCTCCTCCCGACACCGATGATCCTTGCTGGAGAAGGAGTTCCCCCAGAGCTTCCGCTTGTCATAGAGGATCAAACTGCCGTTGCCGAAGGCTGCTCCGACTGTCAGCTTCACACGACGCAGTACCTGCTTCAGGTTCCGGAGGAGGCGATCTCTGTACGGATCCAGCTTTCTGCCTCAGCGGTGACGGATGTCGATCTCGATCTGGCCGTGCGGCTGGAGACTCCGGTTGCCGAGGATCCCGATCGGTTCTACTTCACTCTTGCCGCCGCCACAGACAACGACCTGGAGGAGGTTCTCATCACTCGTGAAGACCCACAGGTTTCGCTTGCCGGCGCGTACTTCATCGCCGTGCTCAGCCCTCAGCACATTCGATCACCGTTCGAGCTTCGCGCCTTGGTCACCGTGGCTGCCTACCCCGAACACACCGCCGCGACGGCAACAATGAGCTTCGCTCGCTTCATCTCCGCCTCCGGAGACTACGCGCTTCTTCGCCCTTCGGCTTGGGGACCCGAGCAATCCTCTGACCCCGGTTCACTCGTCGAGGTCAGCTTCCGCGCCCCTTCTACAGCCTACGGAACCCCCGTTCTGACCATCGGTGGTTGGGAGGCTTCGCCGGACCAACACGATCCGGCGATCCTCGCCGATCATATCCTCGCCATCTACGCCGACATCGGCTTTGATGTCATGCTTGCAGAACGGGACATTCTGCTCGGGGACGAGCCCGGCTACGCCGCCTCACTCGGCGGTGAAACCGTGGCTCCTACGCTGGAAATGTTTGCGTGTTGTATTCATGGCGGGCGCGTGTGGATGATCACGCTCGCAGTTGGACACATTCTGCTTCAATCTCTGTATGAGCCGATCTTCGGCGCCGTTGTTGAAAGCTTCGAGTTCCTTGACAACGGCGAGATGTCACCCGCTCCAACAGGTTCTGTGCTCTCGCCTCCGCTGTCTCCCTAGTCGGTACTCCTCCGACACTCGCACGGTCTTCGAGCTGCAGATACCCTCACCGTGTCATCTGCTCGCTATCCTCCGTCAACGCTACGAGTAGATGTCCAGCAGATCCCGCAACATCGTCGCCGCCGAGGGAAGCGGGGTTGTCTCATCGATCTTGAGCGTAATCGTTCCGTAGATGTCCGTCTCGAACACCACGCCCATCTCCGTCTGACCCAAGCCCGACAGCGGATGCTCCGGGCCAAGCACCGTGGGTATCACCGTGAGCCTTGCTGCGGAGATCGAGCCACCGCTGGCAGCCTCGGCAGTGGCGAGCAACCGCAACACACCGCCGCTCCTCCTTGCACGACGCACCTGCTCGCCGTCGATCTCACGGATCCCCGTCCTTTGAACGTTCTCCAACGCAACATCCGACCCGCTGCCCATCGTCGCGCGTGTCAGGATCACAAGCTTCGCCGCCGCATCCCAGCCATCCAGATCCCATGCTCCATCGCCTTCGAGGACTCCCTGGTTGGTCGCATCGCGGCACGCCTCCTCCCAACGCACGCCGTTGCCAAGAAAGTCCAGTACATACCCGGTGGCCAAGTTCGGCACCGCCAAGATCCGCTGAACGACAGCCCCTCGGAGATCGCGCGTTCCCACATACAGCGCCGGTAATCCGCCTGCGACCGTGCCGTCGAAGCGAAGTTCGGCCCCATGTGCTTCCGCCAGTCCGCGCAGCTCATCTCCGGCAAGGACGATCGGCCCTTTGTTCGGCGTGATCACATGGATCCCGCGCGTCAGTGCTTCGCGGATCAAGGACAACGCCGGCTCGCCTCTCTGGTCGAGCCGAACCGGAGAGGCTTCGCACAGCACATCAAATCTGCCGGTCGCAACAAGCGTTGCCGCATCCCCCCCTGGAATCCCGCCGGATAGCTCGCACACGGCGCCCCCCTCCTCCTTCAACCTGACGATAACGTCCAGGTCGAATCCGTCGTCCGTCGGAGCGATGGCAGTGCCGGTCGAATCGGCTACGCCTACGACTCGAACCGTCAAGCCATACCGCGACGCCAGCAGTGACTCCTTCGCCGCGATCAGCCCTAGAAACCGCCGGCCAAGATTCCCCACACCTACAACGACGATCCGCACCGTTTTCATCAAGCTTCCTCTCCTTCCTGGCCTTATCCACGCCACCATGCACCCGCGTCGACCCTGCCCAGGAAGCTACGTATACTTCACCGCGTACGGTTGTGCCAAAGGAGGAGAGCATGGAGCCATCGCTTCGGGAGTTCATGATCGCAGTCCAAGACGCTTACATGGATACGTCCGGTTTCAGCGCTATCCAGACGGTCGAGGCCGGTGAGATCCGGATGACGGCATCGGTCGCCGTGAGGGGTCGGTTCGTATCGGTGGAGTACGCGTCATACGCCGATCCGTTCTCGAAACTGCAGGAACTCCTCCTGGGCAGCGTCACGTACTCTGCGGAGGATATGCCGAACCTCCGTGCCGCATACGACGGCAGCGGCACCTGGATCCATGACCGCAGCCGCGGGCTTGCCGTTCGCCATTCGGGGTGGTTTGTGCCATCGCCGTTCCCATCACTCAGAGTGCTGGGAGAACTCCGCTTCCTGGCGCAGATGACAAGCGACTTCCTCGTCGCCGACGGGACCCCACAAACGCTGAACGGACGCCAAGGACGCGAAATCCGACTGAAGCCGAGGGCTCCCTTTCAGTCTCAGTTCCTGCGGGAACTGCACTTCCTGTTTCGCAAGGTCCGCATTCTGTTCGATACAGAGACATACTTCCCGCTGCGGATCTCTGCGACGCCTTCCGATGGTTCACCGTTGGCGATGCTTCTCCCACCACAGACACCGCTCGTTCTCTCGTACCGCGATGTCCGTCGTGACCCGCCGGAAGCGCAGCTTCGCTACACTCCGTCCGATGACGACCGCAGCTTCACGCAGCAGATCCTCACCCTCACAGAAGCGCTCGCTCTCTGGCCGTCCGATCTTCCGACCGATACCCTTTCCAACCTTGCCTACGATGTGGATCCGGATCACGTGGATGTCATCTGGGATAACGCCTTATCGCAAGGTCAGATCACTCTCAACTTCCGATGTACGTCCGCGCCCCCCGAAGCCTCCGAAGACACCTCTGACGAGGCACCCAGGCTCATCTTGCGTGTTGCCAACTACCTTCTACACAGCCTCGGCAGGAGCAAGGCCGACATTTCTTCTTATGGTAGCGAGCATTCGGTGGGCGGTCAGCCTGTGAGAGTTCTAGACCGGTCATCGCTGGCTTCATCCGGCCACGCCGTTCCCGGCCTGCCTCACATCAGTGAGGCGTTTTGGGAAGCCGGCGGGATGTTCTGGTTCCTGCTCGGCGAGCGGCTCGACGAGCCGTCTCTCTTGCAGCTCGTAGCTTCCCTCATCGAACCGCAAACGTCTTGCTAGGTGAAATCGAATGAGCAGGCGTCTCGAGCGATCAACCGCTCGAGACGCCATCGATACGCATAACCTCAAATAGAGCGTCTTCCAAGATCTGTTCCTCGCCTCGCGTTGCCATCTCCCGCAGCACATAGCTGCCGACAGCCACGTTCAGCTCCTCGACAAGGGAACGTTGGTTCGCAGCTGCAATCAAAGCAAGGCTGCGTAACATCGTCCGATCCAGCACGTCAT
Organism: uncultured Thermotogae bacterium; assembly: GCA_964554715.1. Lineage (GTDB taxonomy): Bacteria > Bipolaricaulota > Bipolaricaulia > UBA7950 > UBA9294 > RXOA01. The sequence goes on from CAZKPU010000008.1 coordinate 22,801, forward strand.
CTGGGTGATCCACCACGACAGAGCCTCCTAGCAGAAGAGGTACATCCGAAGACCACCGATATCAGTACACGACCTGAGGGGGATGAGTCAAGAGGCAGGTCGGTGTGATTGGATCGGGCGAGCGACCTTCGCGAACCCCCTAGCCAGACGACTTTCAGAGAATCCCTCCGAAACCGTTCGTTTCGCGCACATCCTTCCCTTGGGCAGTTGCGCAACCGGTCGGACGTTCGTCACCCCAGGCAAGAGATGATCGTGATGCCGCACTTCTACGGGCTCAGCGCCAACCGGGACATTCGCTACCCGGTCCCGAACGACGGACTCCCCACCTCTGCCGCCGACAACCGGCTCACCCCCCACCTCGATGCTATTCGGTGTCCCGACCTGCCATCGAGAAGATGGCCATGATGACTTCGCACAGCACGCGCACTACGACCGGCCCAACAAACAACCAGATCAATCCGTTGATAATCGCGGTCGCGCCACCGAACCGGCTGGCAAGCATCGTGACTCCGCGGACCACACTGACGCCCACTCCAAGCCAGAAAACAATCTGGATCAACCGCGGGGTCAGAAACCGTTCGAAGCTCAAGTACTCTCTCATCTCTGCCTTCCTTTCTTGCCCGTGTTATTTGCTACTGTTCCCTAGGCTACCATGGACCACAGGCCCACGGCAACTGGATGCCGATATACGCGAATGGAACTTGATTCCGCTCTCCTGGCGCAGTAGTCTGTCCGGCATGTCGCGCGTGTTTCGGTTCGTGCCTTCTTTGATCCTTGTCGCGTTGGATCAGCTTCTGAAGCGTCACATCCTTTCAACGTATCCGTCCGGCGAGACAAGGCCGATTCTCGGGGATTGGATGCGCATCTCGGTCGCACGAAACCCTGGTGGCGCGTTCGGCCTGTTCCCGGGGCACAGCGAGTTGCTCATCACCGTATCCGGTATCGTTGTCGTCGCGATGGTCGTCTTCTTGGCGACGGTGAAGCGCCTCTCCGGTCCCTACCGCTATGGCATTCCGCTACTCCTTGCAGGCGCCGCGGGGAACTTGATCGACCGGGTCTTCCTGGGATACGTTGTCGACTACATTGAAGTGCGCGGGTTCTCCGTGTTCAACGTCGCGGATGCCTGTATCGTGGTGGGAGTCTTCTTGGTGGCTGTCGGCCTCGTGTTTGGGAAGGAACCGTAGATGGATTGGCAAGGAAAACTCATCGTGTTCGAGGGCCTCGATTTCACCGGCAAGTCGACTCAGGCCCGACTGCTTGGCGAGAACCTGCGCCAGCAAGGGTACGCTGTGACGCTCACTCGCGAACCGGGCGGCACCATCATCGGAGAGAGGATCCGGCAGATCCTCCTCTCGAACGCGACCGGTGATCTGGATCCTCTGTCGGAGCTTCTCCTGTTCATGACGTGCCGCGCTCAACTCACACGCGAGGTCATCGAGCCTGCCATTGCTGCAGGCCATGTCGTCATTTCCAGTCGGCATCGCATGTCCAGTTTGGCCTACCAAGGATACGGACGCGGACTTGATCTCGATCTCATCCGCCGCCTGAACGATGCCGCGACCCAGCATCGAACATCGGATCTGTTGATCTTCCTTGATGTCGGCCCGTCGGACGCACTCGCACGTCGTGGGGATCATCCCGATAGGATCGAGCAAGAGGAGATCCCCTTCTATGACCGCATCTACGAGGGCTACAAGCAGTTGCTTCTCACGGAACCGCAAGCGATCGTCGTGCCTGCGAAAGAGGATATCGAAACGGTGGCGCGGACGATCCGCCAGCAGCTCGAGGCGATTTCCTCCACCGAAAACGATCGGGTATGATCGCAAGTGGAGACTGTACTTGTAAGGGGGATTCCATGAACTTCGTCTGTGCCAAATCTGCCCTGGTCACGGGTGTCAAACTTGCCGGATATGCGCTCGGAACGCGAACCAGCATGCCGATCCTCGGAGGCGTGAAGCTAACGGTTCGCGGGGATTCTCTTGAGCTGTATGCGACCGATCTCGAACGAGCGCTGAGCTGCACGGTGCCGATCCAGAACTCGGGACCCGATGGTTCCACCGTGTTGAATGGATCGGTTTTCGTGAGAATCGCGCAGCACCTGCCGGAAGACGAAGAGATCCAGATCAAGGGCAGCGATTCCGATAGCACAGTCGTTCATCTCCGTTGCGGATAGACGTCGTTCGATCTGCCGACCCTCCCCGTGGAAGACTACCCCGAGGCGTTCAGCCTTCCGGAGACCAAAGTGGCCTCGCTCGAGGCGGCCAAGTTCCATCGCGCACTAGAGAAAACGTCGTTCGCTGCCTTGAAAGCGGGAGAGACAACACGTCTCAGCCTGACCGGCGTAGATATCGTGCTCAAGGATGGCGCCGCCAAGCTCGTTGCTACCAACGGATATCGATTGTCGCTAAAGACGGTCGAGGTCACCGAGATCCTTGAGGAAGGAGAGTTCCTCGTGGAAGCGGGCGTCCTCAGCGATCTCGATCGTGTGCTGTCCCAGCTAGGAGCGGAAGAGGTCGTTCTCTACCGAGGGGAAGGCCAGCTGTACTTCCCGGCCGGCGGCGTGGTGTTAATGGAGAAGACGATCGCTGAGGAGTTCCCTGATTTCGACCGGGTTATCCCCAAGGACAACCCGATCGCCCTCTCCTTCAACCGCCGAGCGCTCTACGATACGCTCCAGCGGATGGCGATCACCGCCGCCGAAGAGTCAGGCGCGGTGACGGTGCGAGCTTCTTCACAGGAAACGGCGGTTCGCATCCTGTCGTCTTTCAAGGATACGGGCGAGGGCGAAGAACGCGTTCGCCTTGCTACCGCACCGCAAGATGACATCGACATCGCGTTCAAGGCGGAGTATCTACTCGACGCGTTGAAGCGGATGGATTCAGAAGAGATCGCCCTTCACCTCTCGTCCGCCGAGAAGGCCGGCTTGATCGAACCCTCGGGAGATCCGTTCGCCGAAGAAGATTCCGGCTTCCTGTATGTCTGCATGCCGGTGCGTCTTACAAGCTAGCTGAAGGGAGTCGACGTCTCGCCGTCGCAGAGACCACCCCTTGATCGAGATGAACCGCCGCCGCGGGGGTTCCCGAGACCGAACCACGGCGGCAGTTCCCGGCAAGGATCTCTAGCTCCAGCTCTCCGGATCGTTGAGAACGGCCGTTGCTTCATCGAGAGCGGCTCCCACCGCGTCGGTGTTTCCGCCTCCCCCCTGCCCGAAGCAATTGTTTCCCCCACCGCCACCGCCAACCCTCTTCGAAAGCCTCCGAACGAGGTTGCCGGCGTGGAAACCTTTGATCTCGGCGCTCTTCTTGCAGACGACAACGCTCCGATCCCCAACAGCTCCTACGAGAACGACGATCGCCGGCGCCAGTTTCTCTTCGAGCAGATCGGCCATCCGCTTCAACTCATCGGCGGAATGATCGGCCCGTTGAACGAGCAGCGTCCGTCCATCAGCGCGCTCGCCGCCGGAAGCAATCGCCTCGACTTCCTGCCGCAGGAGAACGTCGCTCAGTTCCGCAACGCGTTCCGTCAGCTCCCGCCGTTCCGCTCGAAGACGAGCGAGAGCCTCGACAGGATCTTCGCCAAGCGCTTCCTCGATCGCGGACAGCCGCTGAAACCGCTCTCTCTGCACAGCGATGGCCCCGCTTGAGGTCACTGCACGGATCCGGCGCGTTCCCGCGGCGACGCTTCCCTCTTCGGTGATCAGAATGAGTCCGATCTCGCCGCTTCTGCGAACATGCGTCCCACCACACAGCTCCTTGCTGTAATCACCGACAGACAGCACGCGGACAGAATCTTTGCCCTGGTACTCCTCCGCAAAGTGCGCCATCGCCCCCGTCGCAAGAGCCTGATCAAGAGGCAGTTCGTCCGTTTGCACCGCGTGGTCCGCCCAGATGACGCCGTTTGCTTCATCCTCCACGCACGCAATCTGTTCTTCGGTCAGCGGCTCGAAGTGCGAGAAATCGAACCTCAACTCGTCCGGGCCGACCACGGAACCGGCCTGGATCACATGCTCACCGACCACATTCCGCAACGCCTGATGCAGCAGGTGCGTCGCCGTATGGTTTCGCTCAATCCGCCGCCTGCGGCCTGCATCGACGCGAACGATGCATCGGTCCCCGACATCGAAGCCACCCTCGTCGATCCGCACTCGGTGTTCGTAGGCACCGGAGCCGTTCTTCCGAACATCTTCCACGCGCCCCATCGCTCCTGTCGCGGTACGAATCTCACCGTGATCGGCGACCTGTCCGCCGGATTCCGCGTAGAACGGTGTTCGGTCGAAGACCATCCACACGTTGTCTGCGTCATGGTTCATCCACAGGATTTGTGTCTCCGCTTCCAGCGTCTCATACCCGACAAACGTCGTTGGTTGTTGGCACGTTTCTTCATCCGATCGACCGCGGTCCGCTTGAACCTGTCTCGACGTCTCCTGTTGAGATCGCTCGGTATCTTTGCGCGATCGTTGGCGCTGCCGCTCAAGCGCCTTGCGATACCCTTCGTCGTCAAGCGCGAACCCTGCGTCGGCGGCAATCTCGCGAACCATCTCAACCGGGAATCCGTACGTATCGTGAAGTTCGAACACCGCTCCGCCGGGAAGGATCCGCTCCTTGCTCCCGGCTTCAGTCTGTTCGGCGATCAGCTTTTCGAGTCGCCGCTCTCCGCCACGCAGCGTCCGGCGGAACACCGTTTCTTCATGGGCGATCACACGCACGGCAAGCTCCTTGGCTTGCACAATCTCCGGGTACGTCCGGCCCATCTCCGCAACAACCGGGTCAACCAACGCCGCAAGGGTCCCTTCCGGCAGCCGTAGATGCTCCCCGGCGCGAACCGCACGTCTCAGAATTCTTCGCGCCACGTACCCCCGCCCCTCGTTCCCGGGCAGCACGCCATCCCCGAGAAGGAAGAGCATCCCCCGGATATGATCGGCCACAGCGTTTCTGTACTGGATCCCTTGAGGATCGCGGATGCCGTCCGGAGCGGCCGCTTCGATCGATTCGATCAGCCCGCCGAACAAATCGATCTCGAAATTCGTCGAGACGCCCTGAAGAACAGCGGATGTACGTTCCAATCCCATTCCGGTATCGATGTTCTTCCGCTCAAGCGTCGCAAGGGTGCCGTCCGGCTTCGCGTCATACTGCATGAACACGAGGTTCCAGATTTCGGAGTACCGGTCACAGTCACAGGCAACTCCACGGCAGTCGGAACCGCAGGCGTTCGCTTCGCCCGTGTCAAAGAAGATCTCCGAGTCCGGCCCGCAAGGCCCTCGATCGCCCACCGGCCCCCACCAGTTGTGCTCCTTGCCAAGCCGCGCGATTCTCTCCGCCGGGAGTCCGATTCTGTCTTTCCAGATGTCGTAGGCTTCGTCATCGTCCTTGTACACGGAGACAGAGAGCTTCTCGGCCGGGATCGCAAGCTCCTTGGTCAGGAACTCCCATGCCAGATCGATCGCCCCTTCCTTGAAGTACCCGCCGAACGAGAAGTTGCCGAGCATCTCGAAGAACGTGTGGTGATAGGCGGTCCGCCCGACGTTTTCGATGTCGGTGGTGCGAAAGCATTTCTGACAGCTGGTCGCCCGATCGTACGCCGCGGCTTCCCGCCCCCAGAACAGGTCCTTGAACTGCACCATACCCGCCGCGGTGAAGAGCAGTGTGGGGTCGTTGGGCACCAACGATGAGCTGGGGACTCGTTCGTGTCCACGCTCCTCGAAGAAATGTACGTACCGATGTCGTAGGTCGCTCGCCTTCATGGGTTCTCCTGCGGACTCCTTGGGATGGAAAGATTCTAGAAAGGGAGGGCTCCGATCGCAACCGCAGACCTCTTGCCCGCAAACGCCGAAACCAAGCGGCGGCGTTGCGTCTCGTTGTTCGGATCAAGGTCCGGCACTATACTCGTACCGAGTACGAAAGGAGCACTCAGATGACGTTTATTGACGACATTTTCGCGCGGGAGATTATCGATTCGCGCGGCAATCCGACCGTGGAAGTCGACGTTCTCTTGGAAGACGGTGCATTCGGACGAGCAGCCGTTCCGTCCGGCGCATCCAAAGGGGTTTTCGAGGCACTGGAACTTCGCGATGGCGATCCCGATCGATTCCATGGAAAGGGAGTTCAGAAGGCAGTTGAAAACGTTACCGACATCATTACCCCGGCCCTCATCGGCTCGGATGCTCTTGACCAGATTGCGATTGACGAAGCGCTGATCGAGCTTGATGGAACCGACAACAAGTCCCGTCTTGGAGCAAACGCGATCCTCGGTGTGTCCCTTGCTACGGCGCGCGCTGCCGCGGACAGCCTCGGGCTTCCGTTGTTCCGGTACCTGTCCGGTGCCCGGCGAGCCGTTCTTCCGCGTCCGATGATGAACGTGCTGAACGGCGGAGAGCATGCGGACAACACCGTCGACATCCAGGAGTTCATGATCCTCCCGATCCGGGCGGAAACGTTCCGTGAAGCCGTACGCGCATGTTCGGAGACGTTCCACTCGCTGAAGAGCATCCTGCGAAGTGCCGGATTGGCCACATCCGTGGGCGATGAAGGCGGCTTCGCCCCCAACCTCAAGGACAACCGGGAAGCGCTGGATCTGTTGGTGCAGGCGATCGAGCAAGCCGGATACCGTCCGGGTGAGGACATCGCCATCGCGCTGGATGCAGCGGCCACCAGCTTCTTCGACAACGGCTACCATCTGATGATCGATGGCAAGAAGCAGGTCCTGTCTGCCGAGGATCTCGTCGCCCTGTACGGTGAGTGGACGTCCGCCTATCCCGTCGTGTCGATCGAAGATGGCATGGGAGAAATGGACACAGATGGCTGGAAGCTTCTGACCCAAGCGCTCGGCAAGTCCATCCAGATCGTCGGGGATGACGTCTTTGTCACCAACCCTCGCCGGCTGAGGAACGGAATCGAAGCAGGCATTGCAAACTCGATCCTGATCAAGCTCAATCAGATCGGTTCGGTCAGTGAGACTCTCGAGACCATGGACCTTGCGCACGCCGCAGGGTACACGCGGGTCGTGTCGCATCGCTCCGGGGAAACCGAAGACACGGCGATCGCCGATCTTGCTGTTGGAACCGCCTGCGGGCAGATCAAGAGCGGTTCCATCAGCCGCAGCGAACGGATTGCCAAGTACAACCGCCTTCTGCGGATCGAAGAGGAGTTCGAGCTCGATCTGGCCGATTGGCCCAGCCGATTTCGGCCGTAATCGAGCAACCGTGTAGCGTTCTACAGGAGAAGAGAGGGGCGTGAAGTGAGGGGGATCAGCGTGCGGCAGTCCGGTTCTCATCCCGGACTCAAGCGGCGACGGCGGATCGGATTCGTGATCGCCACCCTTGCTTCCGTCTCTCTTCTGTTGACCTTGTTCATCGGCCGCAGTCTGACCCTCCGTCGGTTGCAGCAAGACGTATCCCTGCTCCGAGAGGCGTGTTCGATCGCCGCTACCGACCAGGCGGCCTTGCTCGAAGCTCTCGCCCACGCCGATGACACGTCCGTCATCGAGGAAATCGCCCGTCGTGATCTCGGCTTGGTCTACCCGGGCGAGGAGAAGGTCTTCTTCGTTGAAGGGCTTGACAACCAATGACGCCGAGTGAGCCGTTCGTACACCTGCATACGCACTCCGAGTACAGCATCCTTGATTCCTCGTGCCACATCTCGGATCTAATCAGGAAGACGTCCGAGTTCGGGATGGATGCACTGGCCGTCACCGACCATGGCTCCATGGGCGGTACGATCAAGTTCTATCGTGCAGCCAAACGTGCAGGGATCAAGCCGATCCTCGGCTGCGAGGTCTATGTCGCTCCCGAAAGCCGCTTCCAGCGCAGCGCTTCTGCCGGGCAGCGGTTCTACCACCTTGTTCTGCTGGCGATGAACTCCGTGGGCTATGAGAACCTCCTTGCCCTCTCGACCCGCGGGTACGTCGAGGGGTTCTACTACCGCCCCCGCGTCGATAGGGAACTGCTGGCGGAGCACAACGATGGACTCATCGCTTTGTCGGCCTGTCAAAGCGGAGAAGTGCCGCGTCTCCTCCTTGCCGGCCAGACCGACAAGGCGCGCGACGCCGCGATACGATACGCCGACATCTTCAGCGATGACCGCTTCTTCATCGAACTTCAGGATCACGCCACAGATCGAGACAAACAGCTTTTGCAGACCCTTCCAACGCTTGCCAGGGAGCTTGGCCTGCCGCTTGTCGCAACCAACGACTCCCACTACCTTGCACCCGAGGATGCTCTCGCCCACGAGGTCCTGCTGAACATCCGCGCCAACAAGAGGCTGGATGATCCCGACCGGATGCGCTTCGACGGCTCCGGCTATCACTTCCGGTCCCCGAAGGAGATGGCCCAGGTTTTCGCGACGTTCCCCGACGCCCTCGAGAACACGCGCAAGATCGCTGATCGGTGCTCGGTCGACATCGAGTTCGGGAAGACGCTTCTTCCCCCGTTTGAGCTGCCTGCCTCAGCAGAGAACGCCGATGACTACCTCCGCGTGCTCGCTGAGCAAGGCGTGGACCGCTTATATGACCCGGTGACTTCGGAGGTTCGAGAACGCTTGGAGTACGAACTCTCGGTCATTCGTCGCATGGGCTATTCCACGTATTTCCTCATCGTATGGGACTTCGTTCGGTTCGCGAACGAGCAAGGCGTTCCGGTCGGTCCGGGACGAGGCTCGGCCGCAGGCAGCCTTGTTGCCTACGCCCTCGGCATCACGAAGATCGACCCTATCCGCTACAACGTCACGTTCGAACGTTTCCTCAATCCCGATCGCATCAGCATGCCGGATGTCGACATGGATTTCTGTATCCGCGGCCGGGATCACGTCATCCAGTATGTCAGGGACCGCTACGGCAGCGAGGGGTGGGATAAGAAGACCGCGCAGATCGCGACGTACGACCGGATGGCCGCAAGAACGGTGATCCGCGACGTCGGGCGTGTGACCGGAACACCGTACGCGACCACGGACCGCCTCGCCAAGCTCGTTCCCTACGGGCTCAAGTTGAAGCCCGCATTGGAGCAGGTTCCCGAGCTTCGTCAGATGCAAGAATCCGATCCCGAAGTCCAGCGGATCCTCGAGATCGGCGTTCGTCTCGAAGGTCTCATCCGCAACACGTCAACGCACGCCGCAGGCGTTGTCATCTCTCCCGACCCACTGGCCAAGAGAGCTCCCCTGCTCAGGCTCAGTGACGGCTCGTTTGTCACACAGTTCGATATGGTCGATCTGGAGGCGATCGGACTCCTCAAGTTCGACTTTCTCGGTCTGCGCAACCTCACGATCATCGATGACACGCTGTCCTCCATCGCCGCATCATCGCCCGACCACGGCAGGCTCGATCTCGACAAGCTCCCCCTTGACGATGCTGCCACCTTCGGGATGATCCGCGAAGGCCACACATCGGGCGTCTTCCAACTGGAAGGGGGAGGGATGACGGCACTCATCAAGCGGGTTCAGCCGAATCGATTCGAAGATCTCATCGCTCTCCTCGCCTTGTTCCGCCCCGGCCCGCTAGAGAGCGGGATGACCGAGGACTACGTCCAGCGGCGACATGGTTTGCAGGCGGTGACGTATGTCGATCCGAGGCTCGAGCCGATCCTTCGCGAGACATACGGGTTGCCGATCTACCAGGATCAGGTCATGCGCATGGCACAGATTCTCGCCGGCTTCACCCTTGCCGAAGCGGATACATTGCGCAAGGCGATGGGTAAGAAGGACAAGGCGATCATGGCCAGTCTGCGGGAGAAGTTCATCGCCGGATCCTTAGAGAACGGTCTTACCGAAGCCAAGGCAACGGAGGTTTTCGAAGGGCTGGACAAGTTTTCACGCTATGGTTTCAACAAATCCCATACGACCGCCTACGCCTTCATTTCCTATTGGACCGCCTATCTCAAGGCCAATTACACCTCCCACTACATGGCGAGTCTCTTGGGCAGCGTTCAAAGCGATACCGACAAGATCGCTGAGTACATACACGAGTGCCGCTCACGGGGGATCGAAGTCCTTCCTCCCGACATCAACGAAAGCCAGCGCGACTTCACAGCCGTGGACGAACACACGATCCGATTCGGACTCGGTGCCGTGAAGCATGTGGGCAACGCGGCCGTTGATTCGATTCTGGCTGTACGATCCAGCCCGTTCCGCTCCCTGTTTGAGATGTGTCGACGCATCGCCGATGCTACCGTCGATCGAGAGACACTGGAAGCCCTAATCAAGGCCGGTGCGTTCGATTCCCTTGACGGATCCCGCCGTGGTTTGCTGCTCCGCCTTTCCGAAGCGCTCGAGATGATGCAGTTGGCAAGGCACGAGCAAGCCTCCGGCCAAGTATCGTTTTTCGAGCAGCTTCATCCTGATGCGCAGGACCCCCCGATCACGGAAGAGGAGTTCCCGGCCGAGGAGTTGCTTCGCCTCGAGAAGGAATACCTCGGCCTGTTCCTGAGCGGCAACCCGCTCGAGCAACACCGCCACCACCTGGGGACCTACTGCTCACCCATCTCCGACCTTGCCGGGCTTTCCGACCAGCAGCAGATGCTTGTCGGAGGTCGGGTCGCAGCTGTCCGGCGTATCGTCACCAAACGTGGCGACCCGATGGCGTTTCTCACCCTTGATGACGGATGCGGTTCGTGCGAGATCACCGTCTTTCCAAGGGTCCTCGAAGCCGCTCCGGATGCGCTGGAAGAAGATCAGCTCCTCGCGGTGCGTGTTTCAGGCCAGCAGCGCAACGGCGATGTCGACCTTATCGCCGAGCAGATCCTCCCGCTGGATCAGGTTGCCCAGTGCGTTGACGTTTCCGTTCGATTCACGCTCGACCTCGATGTCGTCGAACACAACATGCTTCGTGCGATCCGGAAGCTGATCGAAGCTCACCACGGACAGGCCCCTGTCGTTGTGTCGATCCGCGACAGCCTCGGTGCGATCGACGTCCGTGCGGGCGAGCATCTGAGCGCGGAGATCACACCGGAGTTTCTCGATCAGGCCCGTCAGCTCATCGGCGAAGACTCCGTCAGGATTCTAAGACAATGTCACACTTGAAGGGGTTCCCAAGACTGAAGGGGATGCTCCGCTGGCTGATTCCCGGGATGCGCGTCAAGCGGTGGATCGCCTTGCTTCTCGCCGGTGTCGCCGTTCTCGTTCTCACCGTCGACGATCTCACATTCGGCCGTCTCAGCGCCGCGTTCCACAACGCGCAGATGTCGGTTCCATGGGGGTGGAAGTGGCCGCTGCGTGTGTTCATGATGGTGCTTGGGATCGCCTGCGTTTCGTTCGGTCTGTCACGTCTGCTTCGATCGGTCGCCCGCGGTGTCGCTCCCGGATCCTCCGTGCGTCCCGTGGAGCACGTGTATCGAACCCGCATCTTGGAGCGCGCGCCGAATGTGGTTTGCATCGGCGGCGGTACGGGCATGTCGACCATCCTCCGCGGACTCAAGACCCTTACCACCAACCTGACCGCCGTGGTCACGGTGATGGATGATGGCGGAAGCTCCGGCCGCATCCGCGAGGAACTCGACATGCTTCCACCGGGCGACATCCGGAATTGCCTGGTTGCGCTCGCGGAAGATGAACAGCGCATCGCCGATCTGTTTCAATACCGGTTCACCAAGAGCGCGCCGCTCGAAGGCCATTCATTGGGGAATCTTCTTCTTGCCGGGCTCACCCAGGCCACAGGAAGCTTCGACCGCGCCATTGAGGAGATGAGTCATATCCTTGACATCCGCGGACGCGTTCTCCCCGCCACGCTTGCTGACACCCATCTGATCGCGGTGATGGGCGACAACGAGCGCGTGTTCGGAGAAACGGCGATCGCAGCGGATCCCCGTACGATCCGCGAAGTATTCCTCGATGCAGCCGACGTCGCAGCGTACAAGCCTGTACTTGACGCCATCCGAGAGGCCGATCTCATTGCTCTCGGGCCCGGCAGCCTCTACACAAGCCTCATCCCGAACCTTCTCGTGAAGGAGATCGCTGCCGCTATTGAGACGGCGTCGGCCGAGAAGATTCTGATTGTCAACATCATGACCCAGCCCGGCGAGACGGACGGCTACACGATCACCGACCATCTCAACGCGCTCAACCGCTACGTGAATCTGCGACGCTTCGATGCCGCCATCGTCAATGCATCTCCGTTATCCCCGTCGATCCTCGGGCAGTATCGTGAAGAAGCGTCCGGACCGGTGGAGGACGATCTCACCAGCCCCAATCCGTATTCCTTGGAGGTGATCCGGGAACCGATCCTCGGCTCGGTCGAGATCGCCGGCAAGATCACGGCGAAACACGATCCCGCGCTGCTTGCCAAGGTGACCGCGCGGCGAACGCATGCCTTCTCTCAGCGACCCACCCGCTTCCCGTCCTAGCCCTTGATGACGATCAGCGGGCGCAGCCTTGCCACCGCGCGGCCGATCCCGGCATCCACGACCGCGGAGACCACCTCATCGATGTCCTTGTAGGCACCCGGCGCCTCTTCCGCGAGCCCACGTAGACTGTGACCACGGACGATCACGCCAGCGGTTTCAAGCTCCTCCCTGGTTCGCTCACCCCAGAATCGCTTCGCCGCTTTCTTTCGGGACAACCGCCGCCCGGCTCCGTGGATGCCACTGGCAAACGTACGTTGAACGCCCTCCTCCGTAGCGCGTAGCACCCACGACGCGGTGCCCATCGTTCCGCCGACAAACGTTGGGTGCCCGACCGGCCTGTACGCTTCCGGCCCTTCTGAGGCACCCGCTCCGAACGCTCGTGTCGATCCCTTGCGGTGGACGAGAACCCTGCGACGTTCGCCATCTCCGATCGGATGCTCCTCCATCCGGGCGAAGTTGTGCCCGATGTCATACACCGTACGGATCTCGTCGGAACGCAGTCCGTAATGCCCACACAACACCTCCCGGGTCAGATGACCGAGGACTTGACGGTTCGCAAATGCACAGTTGGCGCCACAGGCAATCGCCGACAAATACCGCCGCCCTTCCGGGCTTGCGATCGGCGCACACGCCAGTTCCCTTTCGACGACCGGCAGACGGAGCCGGCCCGCCGCCTCCTCCATCTCGCGCAGTGCATCTTGTCCGATTTGGTGTCCGAGGGCACGCGAACCGCTGTGAATCGCAACCACGACTTGCCCTTCCTCGATTCCGTACGCATGCGCCGCTTCTCGATCCTGGACAGACTCTACGACCTGCAATTCCGCGTAGTGGTTCCCGGCGCCCAGTGTCCCCACCTGTTGGAACTGCCGCTGCTTGGCCCGCAGGCTTACCGTTCCGGGATCCGCCCCCGGCAGCTCCCCGCGGCTTTCGGTAAACTCCAGATCCCGTCCCATCCCGAATCCTCTTTCGATCGCAAAGCGTGCGCCGTTGCGAAGCAGATGGTCGATGTCCTCGATCCCCAGACGGAGCCGCCCCTTCGACCCCAGCCCCGCCGGAATCCACGCGAACAGCTCGTCGGCAAGCTTCGCGCTTCCGGCAACATCCTGCCGGGACAGCGGCGTCGACAACAATCGGACTCCGCAGTTGATGTCGAATCCGACCCCCCCGACAACCACCACTCCATCCTTCGCATCAAACGCCGCGACGCCCCCGATCGGGAACCCATACCCCGGGTGAACGTCTGGCAGCGCAATCGCCGCACCGCAGATCCCCGGAAGCGAAGCAACGTTGCACAGCTGCGCGAGGGAGCTCCATGCGCCAGGGGTCTGAGCCTCTTCGACAAGATCAGCGGCCATTGCTTCGGTCGCGTAGAACCTCGCCGGGACCCGCATCCTCCCGGTTTGCTCGATCTGCCACTCATTCTTTCCGATCCTCTGAACCTGCATCGATTCCATCACAGACATCCTCCGCCGGTCACACGTCCACAATGCACTCCGCCACCCACAGCCCCCTGGCGGGCTCCACGCGAAGCCCGCAGACACTGATCCCCTTGACCTCCGTGCCAAGACGCTGTCTTGCAGGATCGATCACATCTCCCCTACACCACCCGTGCAGCACGAACCCCTCGGGTTTGCGATCGATCTTCACTTCGAACGACGAGAACAGACTGTGGGCGAGATCCTTCTGCGCGATCAGTTCTGCAAGCCACGCAACCAGCAGCGACTCGTGCGACGGCGCCCGGCAACAGACCTCAAGCTCTTCCTGCCCGGAGATGTCCTCTAGATCAACCATCATCGCAAACATCCCGCGGGCCGCTTCGCAGAACGCTTCCTCCATCGACCGCCCGATCCCACGGACTCCGATGTCCGCCGTATGCTCCAGCCATTCGAACGCCACCCGTCCTCCTCTATCCGCGCAGAGGAACGTCGAACAGCCGGCTGTAGCGAGCACCCCGGCTCGTCAGCCGGCTCTCCATCAGTGTAACGTTCGTCACTCTGATGGAAACCGGTTCCACCTGGGCATCGATCGCCCGGATTGTCTCAACAAGCCTTGGATCGGCCGATCCACGAAGCCGCGCAAGTGTGATATGAAACACATCCGGCTTCCTCTCCCTGGGAAATCCCAGCGGTGCGATCGCATCGGAGATCGACCGTACAAGATCCGCAAACGCCCCTGCAGCCGATCCGCCTCCCCAAAGGACGCGAGGCCGATCAACCGACGGGAACGCCGAGATGCAGTCGAGCGTCAGATCGAACGACGCGTGCGGACGGATCCGTTCATCCAGGCGCCGCTGGAGTTCAACCGTCAGCATCGGATCGATCTCGCCAAGAAACTGAACGGTAATGTGATAGTTGTCGACAGGGACCCACGACGCACGCACTGTCGTCGAGCGCTGCAGTTGAGAAGACGTTCTCGCCATGAGCAGTCGCAGTTCCTGCGGAAGGGTGATACAAACGAACGAACGCATCCGGTGCCTCCTCTCGCTGCATCGTACTACATGGTTCCACCCGGTGGAGGCATGATTGCATGCAGAGGCGAGAAAAAGGCGCCTGTGCGAGAGTCTCTTTGAAAGCAGTTCGGAGGCGCTTCTTGGACAGCCGGCTCAGGCCAAGGGATACTCTAACACCCGCAGAGGTCGGCTTACCGCTGCTCCCTTCCGGGCCTGACGGGGTTCACCAACATGCGCCGTAG
>CAZKPU010000009.1:0-37779 GCA_964554715.1 uncultured Thermotogae bacterium
CAGCCCCTCTCGACCCCCCAGCCGCTGTGGAGCGAGCAAGATCCGGCCGACTGGTGGTCCGGCGCGGTCAGCAGCATCCGCCAGGTCTTGCAGGAAACGGGCGTGCCCGGCGGCGCCGTGCAGGGGGTGGGCCTGACCGGCCAGATGCATGGGCTCACACTGCTGGACAAATCATCGGAGGTTCTCCGCCCTGCGATCCTGTGGAATGACCAACGCACCGAGCAGCAATGCGACGAGATCCGCGATGCGCTTGGGAAGCGCGAACTGCTTTCCTTGACGGGAAACGATGCGATGGCAGGGTTCACTTTGCCCAAACTGCTCTGGGTCAAGCAGCACGAGCCGGACGTCTACGGACGGATTGCTCACATCCTTCTTCCCAAAGATTATGTCCGTTTCAAACTCACCGGGGGCTTCGCGACCGACCGTGCCGGCGCCTCGGGAACGTTGATGCTGAGTATCACCGAACGGGACTGGTCGAAGAGAATCCTTGACACGTTCGGGATCGCGGACGAATGGCTGCCCCCGACGCATGAGGGGACCGAACGTACCGGGCAGATCACCCAGGAAGCGTGGGAGTATACAGGGATCCCCGAAGGGACCCCCGGCTTCGCGGGCGCTGGGGATCAGGCGGCCCAAGCGATCGGTGTCGGAGCATCCCGCGCGGGTCTCCTGGCGATTACGCTCGGTACGTCGGGGGTTGTGTTCGCACCCACCGATCGTCCGGTTGTTGAACCGGAGGGCAGGCTGCATGCGTTCTGCCACGCGGCCCCGGGGCGATGGCATCTGATGGGCGTGATGTTATCGGCTGCCGGGAGCCTCCGCTGGTTCCGTGATGAGCTTGTGCCGACCGAGAGCTTCGATGTTCTTACCCAAGAAGCGTCACACATCCCGGTTGGCAGCAACGGGCTTCTGTTCCTTCCCTACCTGACGGGCGAGCGCACGCCCTATGCGGACCCGCGGGCTCGCGGAGCGTTTGTCGGCCTGACGGTTCGGCACGACCGCGCTGCGCTGACGAGAGCTGTTCTGGAGGGTGTCAGCTTCGGCCTTCGAGAAGGTCTCGAACTTCTGTCCTCAGTGGGCGTGGATCCGGCAACAGAAATCCGCGTTTCGGGCGGGGGAGCTCGGAGCGCCTTCTGGCGCCAGATCCTTGCCGACACGCTGGGAAGGGAATTGATGCTCGTCAACACCGTTGAAGGAGCTGCGTACGGCGCTGCGCTCCTTGCCGGTGTGGGGGCGGGAGTCTGGAGCACCGTGGATGAAGCATGCGCCGCGACGATCCGCATCAAGGAGACGGTGGAACCCGAGAAGGAATCGACGGCACGATACGACGACGTGTTCTTGTTGTACAAGCAGCTGTATCCGGCACTGCGACACACCAGTCATGAGCTGAGCCGGTACGCCGAATCCTGCTAGGCACGGCCGCAGTGGTTGGCGTCATCGGCATCCACGCGGTACGCTGTTCGCACTTGCCGGAGGCGGCGCTTGACGATGAAACGGTCCCAAGTCAATGCGATCATAGAGCAAGCATCGAGCCTGTTTGCGATGCGCGGTATTGCACTGCAGCCGTTCGCCACGTGGTCATGGGGGGAATGGCAACAGCGTGGGAGCGCGGGGCTGCCGATCGTCCGGTCTCGTCTCGGATGGGACGTCGTGGAGTGGGAAGCGGGGCAGTTCGCCACCGACGGGTTGGTGTTGTTCACGCTTCGCAACAAGCGCACAGAGAACATGGCCGGGTACGCCGAGAAGGTCATGCTGATCCGCCAAGGTCAAGGCACTCCGTTGCACACGCACCGCACGAAGACGGAGGATATCATCAACCGTGGTGGGGGAGAGCTTGTGGTGACCCTGGGACCGCTGCCTGATGGGGCTTCCAAGATCGATCTCTGTGTCAACGGAATGATCCGCGTGCTGCCCTCCGGTGCTCCTCTACGGTTGAACCCTGGCGAAAGCGTCACTCTGGAACCGGGAGTGTTTCATGCGTTTCATGCAGAACGGGACGATGTCATCGGAGGCGAAGTCTCGACGTTCAACGATGATACTTGTGACAATCTGTTCCTTCTGGAGACAGCGAGGTTCCCGACGATCGAAGAAGACGAACCTCCGCGATGGCTGCTGGTGAGCGACTACGATTCACGCCTATGTTGGGTATGATCGCCGTCAGATATTTGATGGTCGCGCCGTACTCCGAGAGCGACACGAGAGTCGAGCTTCCGCCTTGTAGGCCGTGACGGCTTTGTAGGTGCCGGCGGGAGGATGGCTTGGAGCACGCAGAACGAGGAACGGTCGAACGGAAGACAACGAAGAGATGATCAGCGATGGTTGTTGATCGACAATCGAACGCTGCATCAGAGTTGATTTGAACTGCAGTACGGAGGTGGGGCATGGCATTTGCCGGAGGACAGAGTCTACGCGAAGCGTATCGAAACGCTGAGAAGCATGGTTTTGCGTTCATGGCCAACAACATTGCAGAGCCGAATATCCTGCTTGCTCTGCTGAACACGTATGCCGACGCCGGATCGGATCTGGTCGTTCAGATCAGTCCCGGGGCGGCGAAGTACATGGGCGGCGGGGACAAGCGCGTTGGACTGCGAACGCTGTGCCGCATGGTGCACGAGCTGGCCGAAGCGTTCCCGATCAAGGTGTTCATCAACCTCGACCATTTCACGCAGAACGAGATGGATCTGATCAAGATGGCGATCGATGACCGTCTGGTTTCCTCCATCATGATCGATGCCTCGAAGGAGAGCTTCGACGAGAACGTTCGGATCAGCCGAGAGGTCGTGCAAATGGCGTCCGGAAGCGGTGTCCTGATTGAGGCGGAGCTGGGCAAGATCAAGGGTGTCGAAGACGAAATCCGGTCGGACGAGGCGTTCTATACCGATCCGGAGGAAGCCGTGGAGTTCATCCGCGCGACCGGTGCCGACTTGCTGGCGATCTCTATCGGCACGCAGCACGGTGTGTCCAAAGGGAAGGACATCCAGCTCCGAACCGACATCGCCGGTGCCATCCGGGACCGGTTTGCCACGGAGGGCATGGAGGTGCCGCTTGTGCTTCACGGTTCGTCCGGGCTTCTCGAAGATCAGGTGAAGGATGTCATTCGCTTCGGCGTCCGCAAGCTGAACAAGGACACGCATTACCAGTACGGCTACGGGCGTGCGGCATGCCGGTTCTATCTGGAGCATCAGAGTGAGATCCTCCCCCCCGAAGGCGTCGAGGACGACGTGATCAATCTGTTCTCCGGGAGTGAGTGGAGCCCGAACAAGAAGTCGTTCGATCCGCGCGCGGTTGGCAAAACCGTACAGGACGGTGTAAGCGAGATCGCGCGTGCGCTTCTCGATCAGGGAGGAAGCGGCGGGCACGCTCTGGACAACTAGGAGGCCGATTCGATGCGAGCTGGCGTATTGACAGGCGGAGGGGATTCCCCGGGGATCAACGCGGCGCTTCGTTCGATTGTGCGGTTTGGCGCGAAGCGAGGGGTTGAGGTCATGGGGTTCCTCGAAGGCTGGAAAGGACCGATGGAGAACCTCGTACAGCCGCTCACGGTGGCCGACGTCTCGGGGATTCTGCACATCGGGGGAACGATTCTCGGCAGTTCACGAACGAACCCGTTCCGGGTCGAAGGCGGTCCCCAACAGGTTGTCGAGGCTCTGGATATCAACGGGATCGACTTCCTGATCGCCATCGGCGGCGACGACACGATGGGGGTGGCTCATCGGTTGGCGCCATTCGGCGTGAAGGCGATCGGGATCCCTCAGACGATCGATAACGATATTGCTCTTACCGACTATTCTCTGGGGTTCTGGTCCGCGATCGAGGTGGTCTCCGAGGCGCTCGACCGGCTTCACACTACGGCGGCGTCGCATCACCGAGTGCTGATCTTGGAGGTGATGGGACGGGATGCCGGGTGGCTCAGTCTATACGGGGGTATCGCCGGCGGAGCGGATGTCATCCTGATCCCGGAGATCCAGTTCGACATGGAAGCGATTCATGCCAAGATCAGGCGCCGTGAGAGGCTCAAGAAACGATTCAGTATCGTCATTATCGCCGAGGGAGCGGTTCCCGCGAGTTCGAACGGTCAGGTCGTTGCCGAAGCGGAGATTGACGCGTTCGGACACGCTCGGCTTGGCGGCGTGGGACAGTATGTCGCCAACCGCCTTTCGGAGAGGCTGCAGATGCCTGTCCGGGTGACGAACCTTGCCTATTTGCAGCGGGGAGGGAGCCCGGCTCCGTTTGACCGGATCCTGGCGAGCCGGTTCGGCGCCGCGGCGATTGAGTTTGCCGAGAGCGATCAGTTCGATGTGATGACCGCGCTTCAGGCAACGTGCATCGTTCCGGTTCCGCTTGGCGACGCGCTCAAGCAACCGCGTCCGGTTCGCGAAGGGCTTCGGTACCTTCTCGAGCTGTTCGAGTGAGGAGTCGGACCGGAATCAGGATCACAGAAGCGACTGCCGAGAGGCGTCTGCAACGCAGGCGCCCTTCGTCTGTTGTTGTGAGTTTTCCGCGACTACGCTTCGTCAACCGAGGTTTCACGAAGGTACTCCGCCGCTTGCTCAGGGAGCGTCGGATTGATGTAGATACCCGTTCCCCACTCGAAACCGGCAACCTTGGTCAAGCGGGGGATGATCTCGATCCTCCAGTGATAGTCGTACGGAAGCGTTGTCCAATACCCGGGCTTGCCCGGGCGAGGGACCGGAGCGGGAGCGGTTTGAAGGACGAGATTGTAGGGAATGTCGCCCAGGAGCTTCCTTAGGCGTGCTAAGGTTCTCTTGACGGTTCGTGCAAGCCCGTATCGATCTGCGTCGGAGATCATCGTGAAGTCGTGCTGATGTTGTCTCGGCAAGATCAGGAGTTCGAACGGGAAGCGTGAGGCATAGGGTGCCCAGACGACGAAGCCGTCTCCGTTGTCCACGATGCGGTGGTTCGCTTCGAGTTCTCCGAGCATGACGTCACAGAACAGGCAACGCTTCTTCCGCTCGTAATAGGTCTTTGCCGTTTTGAGCTGTGTTCGGATTTCGGGCGGGACGATCGGTGTGGCGACGATCTGTGCATGCGGATGAAGCTGCGACGCCCCGGCCTCCGATCCGTGGTTCCTGAACAGCGAGACGTACCGGGAAGCCGGACGAGACATGAGTTGGCGCAACCGCGCCACGTACACATCGACAACCCCCTTGAGGTGCTCGACATCAAGATCCGGAAGATCCATGTTGTGATCCGGCGTTTCGATGATCACCTCGTGATCGCCGACACCGTTCATGCGGTCAAACATTCCGTGAACCACGGCTCGACCGAGTTCGTCGTAGGCCTGAAGCGCCGGAAATCTGTTGGGGATGACACGAACACGCCATGAACCCTTGCCATCCGATGCCTCTGCAACCGCCGGGGGCGTCATGTCCTCGTTTCCCGGACAGAACGGGCAATCGGCAGGGACGCCCGGTACCGGATCGCCGGCTGACGTCTTGTACTCCGAAGGCCGCTTGGCTCTCTCCGGTGCAATGATCACCCACCGGTTGCGGATGGGGTCTCTACGTAGTTCGGACATTGCACCTCTCCCGCATCCTTGTCTTGCGTCGATCCCTCCGTGTTCAGGGGCTCAGCACAATGATTGTAGCTCGTTGTCGGCGAAGGCACACCGCCGCGCTGATCTTGGTGATGTGTTCCTCCGTTCCGGCGAAGCGATGCCGATCGCCCACACGCGAAGAGGGCTCATCGGTCGGGGATGTCCTTCGGAAAGGGGAGGGATCGGGCGAAACGGAGGTGAACCTCAATCCGATAGCTGAACCGATCCTCGTCCTGTTGCACCGTCGACAAACACGTCGATGCCGCTCTCGAATACATAGTGGGCCACGTATTCGTTTCTGAAGGCGACGGTGCCTCTTGCCAAGAGCTCCTTGTGGAAGGCATCTCCTGCCGCTTCGTGGAACGGCAGATACAACACGCCGCTTGCGACCATGTCGGCATAGAAGTGTGTTCCGTACGACAGTTCGGGGGCAAACGCTTCGGTGGCCATCTCGACGATCGCCGTCGCGCCGGAGATCTCACCGTATTGAACAGGCACCCCGAGTTGGGGGTTGGACGATGCCCAGCGTCCGGGGCCGATGAGGAGATACGGCTCGTCATCGATCTCATCGTTGATCTTGCCGACGGTGCGCGCGATGGTGTGTGCCTGATCCCACCGGTATGCTGTCGGATCAACGATGACCAGGTGTTTAATGCCCCTGCAAACACCGTTTCCAAGCACCTGGTGGCAGTCGAGAAGGACTTCCTCTTCGGATGCATCCGGGATCGTGATCCGGCTGTGTTCGGGGCGGCCGCCCAACGGACGGGCTTGCAGCAGGAAGAACAGCGGCGATCCGGCTTCCGAGGCCAGAGGGCTCGAGAAGTCCAGTGCGAACTCGACATCGACGGGAAGCTCGAATAGCTTCTCCAGCCCCGCCAAGAGCTGGCGGATGAGGTGGCTGAACGGCATCAGCGATACGCCTTCGATCAGGCGTGAGAACGAGGCAACCAACCGCTGCTCTCTGGAGAGCATCGCCACCGGCGCGAACGGCTCGGACACCGTTCCGTCGCCATCGACGATCGAGCAGATCTTCGTGAGCAACGGGTTGTCCAGTTGATTGAGCTGTCGTTGGACCAGCCCGGCGCCGGTGACATCGAGTACGTCGACGGTCTCCTGCGAATATCGAACGATGGCGGCTGCGTCGATCCCCTCGGGCCTCAATCCGGGGAGTCGAGGGGAGAAGACGCGTGCATACTCCCGACCTACGGCACGGGTTCCCGTTCCGACGACAAGACGTACGATTCCGTCTTCCGGTGACAGACGAGAGCTCCAGGGATAGAAGTTGCGTGAGAACGCAACGCCTCCGACGAGCGGGTAGAACCAACCGTGGCTGTACGAGCTGCCGATCATGTTCTGAACGAGAACGGCCATCCCCTCTTCTTCCCAGTTGAGGTGGTGCCGCTTTCGGTATGCGCGGGCGTTGCGGCCGAACGTGGAGGCGTACACTCGTTGGATGGAGGCAACAAGCTCTGCGAGACGCTTGTCGAGGGGGCCGCGGTTGGGGAGGAACTCGGATAGGTAGATCCCAGCGAACGAGTGGTCGGGATCGTCTTCCATCAACGAGGATGAGCGTACGACGAGAGGACGCTTCTCCCGTTCCAATAGATCCGTGAGCGAGGCGAGCCAGCGTTGGGGGAAGGTTGCCGCAACGAACCGATCGGCAACCTCGTCCAGAGACAGCTCCTTACGGCAGCCGGCGCGGATCACGTCATCCAGAGCGTTCTCAGCGACGAACTCGTCGAAGATTTCGGTGGTGAGAATCGTGGACGAAGGGAAGCGAACCAGATGCTGGTGTTGGGTGAGGTCGTTTCCCCGGGCGACGTGATCCATGACAAACAGAAGACCGCGCGCCTTGCCCCCGATCTCTCCTTCTCCGATCAGGCTGACGCCTTGAGGCAGACCGCCATCGTCAGCGGAAAACCGGTAGTGGCCGTCGGGTGTTCTTCCGTACGTGTAGAACTGCGACTTCTGAACCCCCGCCTCTCCCGGTTGTCCGCCCTGCCATGCGTGATCATGTGCCACGAGGGGGCTCCTGTTCGTTAGAGGCGGCTTGAATGGCGAGAATTGTCTTGGCATCAGCGATCTCGCCAGAGAGGACCATCCGCCTGGCCTGTTCGATCGGGAACGGCCGGCAGGTAGGAATCTCGTCCGTCCGGCGAGAGGCGACGTGAGTCAACGATCGCGCCGTGAACAGGGTCAACCACTCGTTGCTGAAGCCGGGAGATGACAAAAAGCGAAAGCACTCCTGCCAGGTTGCAGCTTCGAACCCCGTCTCTTCAAGCAGTTCACGCCTGGCACACTGTAGCGATGTCTCCTCCGGATCGATCTTGCCGGCGGGGATCTCCCAAAGCTCTTCACCCACGGCATGACGGTACTGACGAACCAAGATCAGCGAGTGGGGATCAGGCATTGCGAGGATACAGGCTGCACCCGGGTGAACAATGAACTCCCGGACGGCGCGTTGTCCGTCCGGGAACTCCACTTCGTCCACATGCAGCTCGAGCAACTTCCCCGAGAAGACGGTCTGTTCTCTGATCGTTCGAGGCTTACGCAGCGTTGTATCCTTCCTCGACGGCCTGCAAGTTGATCGGGACAACCTTCGCCTTCCCGCCGTCTTCGAACGTCTTCCGCATGGTTTCCTTTAGCGTCTCGAGCGGAACGATCCCGGTTGCCTTGATCAGTGCGCCGAGAGCGATCATGTTGATCGTTCTCGAGTTGCCGATCTTGGTCGCAAGTTCGTTCAACGGGATCGAAACGACGTGAAGGTCGGTTCGAACGACGGTCGAGTCGATCAAAGAGCTGTTGATGATGATGGTCCCGTCCGCAGCGACCTGATCCGCGAACTTCTCCAACGAGGGGAGGTTCATGGCGATCAGTGCGCTTGGCTCGTCGACGATCGGTGAGCCAACCGGCGAGTCGGATGTCACCACCGTGCAATTGGCTGTTCCGCCTCGCATCTCGGGGCCGTAGGAGGGCAGCCAAGTGACTTCCAGTCCGTGATCCATGCCAGCCTGGGCGAGGATCTTGCCCGCAAGGATGACGCCTTGTCCGCCGAATCCTGCGATTACGACTGAGCGTTCCATGCTACCATTACCTCCTATCCACGAGGTCCCCGAGCGGGAACACTTCGGTCACGACATCGGCAAGGTGCTTGTTGGATGCAATCGGAGACATCCGCCAGTTGGTGGGACACGTGCTCAGCACCTCGACCAGCGAGTACCCCTTCCCGTTGACCTGGTTCTCGAAGGCTTTCTTGATCGCCTTCTCGGCGTCGAGGATGCGTCGCGTATCGAAAAGCGCCTGCCGGGTGATATACACCGGCGCATCCAGTTGGGCGATCATCTCCGAGAAGCGGATCGGATAGCCGAACAACGCGGGATCGCGGCCGTCCGGCGTGGTCGTCGTTTTCTGGTCCACGAGCGTCGTTGGGGCCATCTCCCCTCCCGTCATTCCGTAGACCTGGTTGTTCACGAAGATGACGGTGATGTTCTCGCCGCGGTTGGCGGCGTGAATCGACTCCGCAGTGCCGATGCTGGCGAAATCGCCGTCCCCCTGATACGCAAACACAATCAGATTCGGATCGGCGCGCTTCACCCCGGTGGCTACGGCGCTCGCGCGTCCGTGAGGGACCTGGATGGCGTCACTGCGATACCACTTGTAGGCAAACACGGAGCAACCGACGGGAGCGATACAAACGGCCCGTTCGGCGATCTCCAATTCATCGAGCGTCTTGCCGATAATCCGCGTCAAAATCCCGTGATGGCATCCCGGGCAGTACGTGGATTTGGCGTCGGTAAGGCTCTGCGGCCGGGAGAAAACCTTCACCATGTTCTCGGTCTCAACCTGCATGCTTCCTCACCTCGCTCAGGATCTCTCGCGGCGTGGGGACAACCCCGCCCATTTCGCCGTAGAACGGTGTCTTCGCTCGTTCGGCTACTGCCAACCGGACGTCTTCCCACATCTGGCCGGCGCTCATCTCGACGGTGAGCACGGTGGGAACCCGCTCCGACAACCTGCGAAGCGGCGCATACGGGAACGGCCAAACCGTAATCGGCCGGAACAATCCGACCTTGATCCCGTCCTCGCGCGCTTTGCGCACAACGGTCTTGGCAATGCGAGCCATCGTGCCGTGAGCGGCGATGACAAGGTCGGCATCTTCGGTCAGGGTTTCTTCGTAGCGAACCTCTTCGGCCTCGATCTGCCGGTACTTCTCTTGCAGATGGAGGTTCATTTCTTTTAGAACCTCGGGGTCCAGATCGAAGCTGAGAACGATATTCGGATCGCGCCCCGCAGCGCCGGTCGTTGCCCAGGGTTTGGCGGGGATCGTGCGGGGGTCGATCGCCTCCGGGAGTTCGACCGGTTCCATCATCTGACCCAAGAGCCCGTCCGCGAGGATCATCACCGGGGTTCGATAGTCGTCGGCCAATTCGAAGGCGAGCATCGTCAGCTCGGCGGCTTCGGGAACCGTGGACGGCGAGAGGACGATCATGTGATAGTCGCCGTGGCCCCCGCCCTTTGTCGCCTGGAAGTAGTCGCACTGCGACGGAGCGATATCGCCGAGTCCGGGACCGCCGCGAACGACGTTCACGATGACCGCAGGAAGGTTGGATCCCGCAAGATAAGAGATCCCTTCCTGTTTCAGGCTGATCCCCGGCGAAGAGGAAGACGTCATCGTGCGAACGCCGACGGATGCTGCCCCGTACACCATGCTGATTGCGCCGATCTCGCTCTCGGCCTGCACGAACGTCCTGCCGAGGCGCGGCATGTTCCGGGCCATGTGCTCGAGCAGTTCGGCCTGAGGCGTGATCGGGTAGGCGAAGTAGCACTGGCAGCCGGCACGGATGGCCGCTTCAGCGATGACCTCGTTTCCCCTCAGAAGTACGCGCTTACCCATTGCTCCTCCTTGACCTAGGACTGAGCCGGAACCTTCTGGCGGTAGACTTCGATGGCGATGTCCGGGCACGTCATTGCGCAGAACGCGCACCCGACGCATGCAGAAGGACGTTCCATGTGAACAACGTTGTAGCCGGAGTGATTCAGCTCACCCGAGAAGCCGAGCACCTGCTGTGGGCAGGCCGCGATGCAGAGCCCACAACCCTTGCACCGCTCCCTATCGATTCGAACCGTTCCTCTTGGCATGACGACCCTCGTCCTCCCCTTTCGGATACAGCTCCTTGCTCAAGCGCTTGCTGCGGTGTCGACGCAGCCGCGTCAGATCGTGGTCCGCTTTCGACATCCAATGCTTGAGCCTCTCCTCGATGAACGGCTCGCAGGGATCGTCGCGGCGCTCGTGCGGTGTTTGAGGACACGGCGAATGGGACGTAAGCGCCTGATTTAGCTCTGTGAACCGTTGATCGAAAAGATCGTAATCCTTGGGCCGGTGCGCGGACAGCAACAGGACCCGCGCTTGTTGATCGACATCGTAGGCAAGGACCTTCACGCGGACACGATGTCCGACCTGAAGCAAAGAGAGATCCGCTGATGGATCTCTCTCGGCGACAACGGCAATCTGCCCGTTGGGCAAACGAACCCTGAAGCTGGACGCATCCTGCTCGGTGATCTCACCGGGAACAATCCTACCGATCTCCAACACCATACGTCGCCTTGGGTCCTTGCGCGTCTTGGTTCGACGCGGTTGGCTTCTTCTATCCTGCTTTGGTCACGCGTCCGGATTTAATGCAGCGCGTGCAAACGGAGATGTGCTTTCGTTTGCCATCGACAATTGCATGAACGCGCTGAATGTTCGGAGAACGAACTCGTCGCGTTTTCCTGTGAGAGTGGCTGATCGCGTTTCCCGCCACTGGTCTCTTTCCGCAGATCTCACATACCCTGGCCATCGGTTCACCTCATGAAGACTTGATCAGTATCGGTTCTACGTATGCCGGCTCGGCCGACATGATTTCATCCCCTGCGTACAGCTTTTGACCCAACACCGCAATCGACGATGCGGATGCCGTCGCTGCGTCTTCCGATGCAAGCTCGAGAGACGCAGTCTTTGCTGTTGCTCCATCGTTCGCGAGCTCCAGAAGCTCTTCCCGGAGCCGGTTGACACCGCTTCCCCCGATCGTTACGGGGCGGGACCGCTTCGCGATGCGGGCCATCAACTGCTCACGTGTCACCATCTGGGTCGGCCCTAAGCCGCGTCCATCATTGTACCATCGGACATAGTACAGATCGCGACGGCTGTGCACCGCGATGCATGTCCGCCCGACGAGACCGGTTCGCAGCAGGTAGGCCTCCATTCCGTCGACACCCACAAGCGGGACGCCGAGTGATTGGCACAGACCTTGTCCGGTCGCGAACCCGATCCGAAGCCCGGTGAACGAACCCGGGCCCTTGTTCACGCAAACCAACTCGATCCGGGTCTTGCTCAACCCGTTTGCGTCCAGGAGGTCGACGATCGTCGGCAGAAGCTGCTCAGCATGACAGAGACGCTTCGACATCGATCGTTCGGAGAGGGTTTCCGTTTCCCGAACCAATGCGACGCTTCCGAATTCTGCCGCTGTGTCGATTCCTACCGCCAACATCCCATGGGAATGGTAAGAGCCGGAGCGAGCCATTTCAACCGAGCACGGACCGAGGCGGTCGAAAAGGAGGATCAAGCACCTGTTCGATACCCGCAAGATCTGCTCGGATCTGTTGTTGGAGAGCTTGCTGAGAAGAGAACCGGTGATCGGGGCGTATCCGTGATATGAGATGAGCTTCGATGAAAGGAGGGCAGAGCGTTGGCGGAACGATCCCAAGCAGATGAACCTCGAACCTTCTGTCGGCTTTCCGGAACGTCGGGCGCGATCCTACGTAAGCCGCCGCCGGGAACCCTCGACCGGCGGCGAAGCACCAGGAAGCGTAGACTCCATCCGGAGGAAGCAACGTTTCCTCGGAGATGCGGAGGTTGATCGTCGGCGTTCCGAGTTGCTGCCCGATCCCGTCGCCTCGGTCAACCGGTCCCGCGTAAACAGGGAACCGCCCGAGCAACGCAGAGGCTTCTTCGATCCGTCCCTTCCGTAAACACGTGCGGATCCGGCTGCTACTGATCGGTTCTTTCTCCAGACACACGGCGGGAACCGATACCACATCGCCTGTTGGCAGCATCCTGCGCAGCGCTCCGACATCTCCCGTACGCGCAGCTCCGAAGCGGAAATCATCCCCAACGATGACCGTGGCTGCATGGAGCTTGCCGACAAGGATCCGTAGAACGAATGTCTCCGGGTCGAGACCTCGGACAGAGGAGAACGGAACGGAGACGACCTGGTTCACCGTCTGCCGAAGGAGCGAGGACTTGATCGCGGTCGGAGAAAGGATGCATCCCGGCCGTGAGGAGGCGCCATCCGGAGATGTAAGACATCTTGGAGGAATGTCGAACGTGAAGGCGACAGGTTTCAGGTTCTGCCGCTCGGCCCTTCGCCGGGTCTCGGCGAGCACCGCTTGATGCCCGAGGTGAACGCCGTCGAAGTTGCCGATCGCCACAGCCGTGTCCATGATTCCCTCCTGTTCGCACTCCGCCGATATGGTACCGGATCCTCGCGCGCTCGCCCCCGGGGCGGCCATTTGATCACGTGGGATCCGGAGCGTTACAATGCTCCAGCCGATGCGAGACGAACGAATTGCCGATCCCAATTATCATCTTGAGGATGCATCCGAAGACGAGATTCTGATGAATCTTCGTCCGGCACGGCTTGACGAGTTTGTCGGACAGGAGGACATCCGCGAGAAGCTTGGGATCTATGTTCGTGCCGCTCAGAAGCGGGGAGAGCATCTCGATCATGTCTTGCTGTATTCACCGCCGGGATTGGGCAAGACAACCTTGGCTCACATCATTGCCGCGGAAATGGGTGTCAACATCCGGGTTACGTCCGGCCCTGCCATCGACAAGGCGGGCGATCTTGCGGCGATCCTGACCAACCTCCAGCCGTGCGATGTGCTGTTCATCGATGAGATTCATCGATTGCGCCGCAACGTCGAGGAGATCCTGTATCCGGCGATGGAAGACGCGAAGATCGACATTATCCTCGGAGAAGGTCCCAACGCTCAGTCGCTGAGAATCGACCTACCGCCGTTCACGCTGATCGGTGCGACCACACGGTCCGGGTTGATCTCCGCGCCGTTGCGGGATCGTTTCGAAGTGATCTTCCGCTTGAACTTCTACCGCGACGTAGAACTGGCTGCGATCATCCGGCGTGCCGGCAAGCTCCTTGACGTAGACGTCACGGAAGAGGGCGCGCTCGAGTTGGCGGGGCGGGCAAGAGGAACACCACGGATCGCCAACCGGTTGCTCAAGAGGACACGTGACTACGCGCAGGTCAAAGGCGAGGGGATGATCGACGCCGACATCGCCCGCCGTGCCTTGGATATGCTGGAAATCGACCGCCGGGGCCTGGATCAGTTGGATCGGGCCGTGCTTGGAGCGCTCGTCCGCAAGTTCGGAGGGGGGCCGGTCGGCCTGGATACGTTGGCAGCGGCTTTGGCCGAAGAGAAGGACACATTGACCGATGTGGTCGAACCGTTCTTGATTCAGTGCGGCTTCATCCAGCGGACGCCTCAAGGGAGGATCGCCACCGAACAAGGATACGCACATCTAGGGACCGAGTCGCCCCGGGCCGGTACGGACAAGGACTCGCTCTTCGGTGATCTCTAGCGTTTCGCCAATTGGCGGGCGTTCTCGATGAACTCGAGCACGACGCCCTTGAACCGCTTCCAATCCAGAAGCAACGCCAGGACAATCCAGCCCAGAAACCAGAATCCGATCCTGCGGTCGTGCACGAACGCGAAGTACAGCGGTGCGGCGACCCACACCACGGCGAACGTCATCGTGACCATCTTCGAGCGGAAGATCACGATGAACACGGAAGCGACCGCAATGTAGATCGCAGCGACAGTGAACGGGACGAACCGGGCCATGACAAGGTAGAAGACGCTTCCGAGGACCATCAGCATATCGAACATGAAGTCATGGTCCCCGATCCATGTCGAGGGCTTCTGAATGTGGCGCGCGACGCGCCCGTCGAAAATGTCCGTTGTCCATCCGATCATCGTCAGAACGACGACGATCCTCAGCGCCTCCGGGCCAACGAACCCTAGTGCAACCATCGCCAAGGCTATGAACCCCCGCGATGCGGTCAGTATGTCTGGCAGCCTCTGCATCTCACTCCCCATCCAGCGTTATTGTAGACCGGGAGGCAACGGCGGACAAGCCAAGCGGCTCGCCCGCCGCAGGTGCTATTTCGGCGGTCGGATGCTGACCGGAGAAGCAAGAATCTCGGCCAAGACAACAGCACTGCGCGGATCGCGCCTCAGGATGTCCAACAACCGCTCACGGGGGCTCAGCGGCTCGCTCATGTCAATCCTTCCGATGCGGCCGATCCGCGGTCCTTATCCTGCTTCGAGAACTCCTCTCTCATGCTCGTGTCGGCTTGGACGTTCTGCATGCGGTAGAAGTCCATGACGCCCAGATGCCCGCTGCGGAAGGCCTCGGAGATCGCGCGCGGGACCTCCGCTTCCGCCTCGACCACCGCTGCGCGGCGTTCCTCGACCAGCGCCCGCATCTCCTGTTCACGGGCAACGGCCATCGCCCTGCGCTCTTCGGCCTTGGCTCGTCCCACCTTGAGATCCGCCTCGGCTTGGTCGGTCTGCAATTGAGCGCCGATGTTCTTGCCGACATCGACATCGGCGATGTCGATGGATAGAAGTTCGAACGCCGTTCCCGCATCGAGGCCCTTGTTCAGGACAAGCCGAGAGATGGAATCGGGGTTCTCGAGAACCTCTTTGTGGGACGATGCCGATCCGATGGCGGAGACGATCCCTTCGCCGACACGGGCGATGATGGTTTCCTCCGTTGCACCGCCGACGAGGCGCTCGATGTTCGCCCGGACGGTCACACGCGCTGTCGCGTACAGCTGGATCCCGTCCTTGGCAACGGCGCCGATTTTGGGTGTCTCGATGACCCGCGGGTTCACCGACATGGCGACGGCGTCATATACGTCACGCCCTGCCAGATCGATCGCCGCAGCACGCTGGAAGCCAAGTTCGATGTTTGCCTTGTCGGAAGAAATCAACGCACGGACGAGACGGTCGACGTTCCCTCCCGCGAGGAAGTGGGCTTCAAGATCCGACACGGTGGGCCGGAGGCCCGCCTTCCAGGCGGCGATCATCGGCCCGATGACTCTGTGGGGATTGACCTTTCGCAGGCGCATACCGATTAACGTCATCGGCCCGATCGGCACACCGGCAGCGAGTGCCGAAATCCAGAGCGCGATCGGGACGAAGTAGAAGAACAACCACAGGAGCAAAAGAACAACAGCTGCTAGAACGATCATTCCGACGGTATTCACGATATCTCCCTCTTTCGGACCGCTTTGCGGTAGCCTTCGTCTTGCGTAATCACGACCGGAGTTCCTTGTGCAAGGAACCCCTCCTCACAGATGACGTCGATCCGTTCGTTCCCGAACAAGCCCGTTCCGACCGGTCTCAAATCGGTTGCGGCAACACCTTCGCGTCCGACCCAATCTTGATCCGATGAACTCCCTTTGCCCTGTCCACGCCCGCCGAACGCGCGTCCGGTGATCGCGGTGGGGAGGATGACGCCGCCGAACCGCAAACGTGTCTTCGGAAGGCGGGTGAGCAATACGACGACAACCACAATCGAGACGAAGACCCCGCCGACAACTGCAGCTACGGCGGTGAGTGTGTCTTGGGATCGGGTGAACGGCCCGGTCATCGCTGTGTAGAACCCAAGTCCGATCAGCACCAATCCGGCCAAACCAGCAAGCCCGAAGTCTACGGCGGTGAATGCGAACACCTCGAGGAGAACGGCGAAGAACCCTCCGAGCACAAACGCGATCGATTCCCAACCGGCCAGACCGACAAGGAAGTTGGCCCAGAAGAAGGCGGCAAGACACAGCGTCCCAACGATGCCAAACACGCCGATCCCGGGGATCAGCATCTCGACGAACAACCCCAACAGCCCGAGGGTGATGAGCACGGCCGCCAGCCACGGGATCGTGAGCGTATCAACGATCTGATCGACAACACGCGACTGGAAGCGGATGATCTCCTGGTCCGCGAGCCCCTCGGCGGAGAGCGCCGCCTCCAAGGACGCCGCTTCGGACGAGGCAACCCCGAGCGTCACGGCCTCGCCGGTGGTCAAGCTGAGGAGCTTGTCGGCCTCGATGACTCCGGGCACAACCACATCGGGATCGACCATCGCTTCCGCCAGATCGATCGGCTTTCCGGTCGCTTCGGCCGTAGCGGCAAACAACGATCGTGCCGCGGCGATCTCCTTTTCGGATGCTGCAATGACCGTTGCGCCTTCGATCAAGACGGGGGTCGCTGCGCCGATGACTCCCCCTGGTGCCATGTAGATGACATCGCAAGCCAAAGCCAGAAGTGCACCGGCGGAGAACGCCTCGCGATCGATGTAGGCGAACGTAGGCGGGGTTGCAGCGAGGAGTTCATCCCGGATCGTTACGGCGGCATCGAGGTATCCCCCGGGTGTGGACAACACAAGGACAATCGCATCGGCGACCTGTTCTTCCGCTTCGGCGATCCCACGGCGTACGTAGGCGGAACTGCCACGACCGATTTCTCCATCGATGGTGAGAATCCACACATCTGCCGACAGTGAGAAAGCGATTCCCAACAGCAAACAGACAGCGAATCCCAGTCGTTTCATCATACCTCCAATGTAGGAGAAACTGTGAGTGGAGTCAACTTTTGCCGTGTTGCGGCCGCTGCTTGGACACTTACGAGCCGGAAAGCTCCGATGTGCAATGGGGGCAACGCACAGCATCGAGGGGAACAGCGGTCTTGCAGTAGGGACAGGTCTTTGTCGTTGCCGGTGCCGGCTCCTCGGGTTTCTGCATCCGCTGAACCGATCGAAGGATCATGTATGCGACGAGGGCGATAATCAGGAAGTTCACGATGCTGTTGATGAACGAACCGTAGTAGATCGCCGCCGCACCTGCTTCCCGTGCAGCCGCCGCAGACTCGTAGGCAACGCCCGACATGTTGACGTAGAGATTGGCGAAATCCACGTTTCCAACGAGCTTCCCGATGAGAGGCATAATCAGGTCGTTGATGAACGAGGACACAAGTGCGGCAAACGCCATTCCGATGAGGAACGCTACCGCGATCTGTGGGAGGTTGCCGCGCGTGATGAACTCCTTGAACCCCTTCAACATGATCTCCTCCTTTTGATGCCCGATCCAGCATAGGCAGACCACGACCCAGCATAGATCGGCATCCGTCCTTCGGTCAACCGGCACGGGATAGGAAGTGATTCCGTGACCTCCAGCGTTCGGTGCGGATAGGGACTCATTCGATATCCACGGGTGCTTGGCCGGATATGACTCTGGTCTATGGCTGCCTGTCGGTCACGTCCTTGAGAACCGCAATGGCCGATGGAACGCCGTTTGAGAGAAGATTTTCCACCGTTCTTCCGGAGTTCCCGGTTGCGACAGGGGTTGCTCCTGCTGCCTGGGGCGCGTACCTTGACAGATGAGGAAGGAGCTGGAATGGATGGCACAAAGGCGATGGTTTTCTCTGTGTTCGTCGGGATCGCGATGATTGCGGCGCTTGCAGCGTGGATGATCCCCGAACCTTCCCAACGCGCCGTGGTCACGATGGACCGGCTCGACGTTGTCGTGCTACCGTTTGCCAACAGCTCGAGTTGGCCGGGCGCGGGGGACACGGTTGAAGCCAGGACGGAAGCCCGCCTTGTCCAGGCTCCGGGAATCGACGTCTACAACCGCAGCGAATTGGACGCGCTGCTCGGAGACCAGGTTCTCGGCAGGCTGGGGCTTCTCGATCCGGAAACCGCCGAACGGATCGGATCGCTCATCGGGGTTACACGGCTCATCGGCGGCACGATCTACAGCGTTCGGTTCACGGAGGAGGAGACAACGATCTGCGAGTCGTGGGACGGCGGGACGTGTGTTTCGGCTGTGCCGGCGCTCGACCGCTCGGTTCGAGTCCTTGCTCAGATCGAGGTCGTCGATGCGACAACAGGGCGGATCGAGACGGCGATCGATGCGAACGGAGAAGCCACGATCACGACCCGACAAGTCGAGCCGTTCTCCGGCTACGATGCGCTGGTCGCAGCCGCGGCCGACGAGATTGCCGCGGATGTCGCCTCGACGCTGACCGATACGTACACCCGGGGATTGCGCTACGGCCTGTACCGTGATGTGGAAGAGAAGCGCGACGGATTCGTCGGGCAAGACGAATCAACGCGCTTTCGCTCGGCGGGCGACGCGGCGTGGGTCAACCTCGTGATCCACTACACGCGCGTCAAGGATGACGATGAGGTGACCCTGCTCTGGTTAGACGATGAGATGCGGGTCATCGATGAAGACGCTGACGTCGTCTCGGAAGGCGAGTGGCGGCTGTACCGGCTTGGGCTTGAGGGGCTGGAAGAAGGCCGCTATACCGTGATCGGTGTCTTGAACGGCGTGGAGGCGTTTGCGAAGCCGTTCATTGTCGAACCGTGAGAGCGTACGTGACCGATACGCAGGACGGAAGGATCGGACCATGACCCGATGGATTCCCTATGTACTGGTTGCCCTGGCGGCGGGGCTGATCGTCGCCGGCGTCGCCATCTGGAGAGCGCGTCCGGTGGACGTGGACCCACCGCCCGAATGGTTCGTGCATGCCGAATCACCAACGATCTACGGATCCGGGCGAACGCCCTACGGGTACGAAGGACTGGAGTCGCATCCCGCCGACGGATGGATTGATATCTCCTGGACGCCCGGCCGGGGCGGGGCGGTCGAGTTCTCGATCGAATACGCGAAAACGGTTGAGGCGGGAACGGAGCCGGTGATCGTGCGGGGGTCGGGCCTGCTCGATGCTCAAAGCCTCGTTTTCGAGGAGAGCCGTGTTCTCGGCACAACAGGGCTGGGCAACGTGCCGCTTCCCGAGACGCATGCACTTGTTGCTGGAGAAGCCAGGTTCGAGGTCACTGGATTGCCGTCGAGCCGTACCGCCGAGCCGGAGTCCTTTGAGGGGTGGTGGATGGTTGCCGACGCGCTTCGACGGAGGGATGGAGCCGTTCGTCAATCCGGCTTGATCTACAGCCCGTTGCTTCGGGATCAATCGGGGTTCTCGGATAAGACGCGCACCGAGGCGACACTGATCCTCGGCGACTTGGAACAGCCGGCTCTTCAAGCTGTATTCGCTCGAGTCGACCTTGTGCAATCTCCCTCTCGCACAGCCGCAGACGGGTCCGCTATTGCGGAGACGAACCTCCGCTAGGCTCAGACGGAGGCCGCCCATCTCGGTCGACAAGGTCCGCGTCTTCACTTTGCGGCGGGGCGTTCTGTTCCGATTCGACAATGGCATCGATGGCATCCAAATCACGCACGGTCTCACGAGAGCGGACCGGCCGACGCCACCGCCGCTGGGCCTCGAAGTAGTCGGCCGCTTCATCGGCTGCAGCGGCTGCGCACACCAGCAACAGCTGATCGCCGGGCCGGAGCCGCTCCACGCCGGTTGGGAGGATCAGCGCGTTGTCGAGAGAACGCACAACGGCACCGATGATGAACGAGTGTCGCTGCTTCCGGTCGGCGTAGATTTCCTGCACGGTCTTTCCGGCGACGCGAGATTTCTCGGTGACCCGGACGACAACAACGGTTCCGCGGCCCGACGCGAAGTCGATCAGCCGTCGGATATCGGGCCTTTCGATCTCGAGGAGGAGTTCGTCAAGAAACAGGGACGTCGTATCGATGATCGTCGAAACTCCGGCATGCTCATACGCTGTGCGATACTGCGGGTTCGGCATTCGTGCGATGACCCGTGCAGCTCCCGCGCTGCGCGCGAGAATGGCGAACGCCAAGTTGTCAGCGCTTTCCCGCAACAAACCGACCGCGACATCGGATCGCCCGATGTCGGCCTCTTCGAGGATGCTGATGTCCGTGGCGTTTCCACACAGTGTGATCACACCGAGGGAAGATGCCGCGAAGTCACACACCCCCTTGTTCAGGTCGATGGCAACCAACTCGTGGCGGTTGGCGACAAGATGTGACAGCAAACGCCGACCTGCCAGCCCCAATCCCGCAATCACAATCCGCAACAGTCCCTCCTATCGTTTCCATGTGCGTCGCGAGAGCAACAGGAGAAGAGGTAGGATCTCCAACCGCCCGGCGATCATCGTGAGAATGTACCATAATTTCCCTGCCGGATTGAATGTGGCGAGCATCTCCGACGGCATCAAGCTGGGGCCGACATTGCTCAGGGCCGAGGCTGTGGCTGAGGCTGAGTGGAGTGCGCCTTGCCCGGTCACCATGGCCGTGACGATGGAGCCGACGACAAGGTAGGCGGCCCATGTGAACGACACCGCCAGTGTATGGTCCATATACGGCTTGCTGATGACGGCGCCGTCGTGCATAAGAACGGTGCGCTCGTGCGGCGTGCGTGTCGAGCGGCGTAGTTGATGCGCGGTCAAACGTGTCAGAAGGGTGATCCGGAGGACCTTCAACCCGCCGGCGGTCGATCCGATGCAGCCTCCGACGATCGTCAGCGCGATCAGAACGAGGCGCGCCGCATCCGAGAACCATGGATCACCGAGCGCGCGGGTGGTGAACCCCGTCGAAGTCCCGATCGAAGCCACATGGAAGATCGTCTCGCCCAGCTTGCGAAGCGTGCTTTCCGACGAGGCGGTATTGGCGCCGAACCATACGATCATCCCCGCCCCGATCAGCAACAGGAGCCAAATGCGAAGCTCGCTGTTGGCGAACAGTCGTCGGGCTCTGCCGCGAAGAAGGTTCCACAGCAGGAGGAAGCTGGTTGCACCGAGAAGCATGAACAGAACGATCGTTGCTTCGATCGCCGGGGCGTGTTCGTACCCTGCGGCCCGGAAGTAGCCGATGTTTGCGTCGTGTGTCGAGAACCCTCCGGTGGAGACCGTCGAGAGGGCGTGCGCGACGGCGTCAAACGGGGTCATTCCCTCAAGCCAGAGAACGACGCCGCAGGCGGCGGTCATGCATACGTACAGCAGCCACAACTTGCGCAGCGAGGCGAACAGCCCCGGAGAGAGACGTTGTGAGAACGCGGTGTGCGCTTCGACGGCGAGCAGGCTGTGAGACTCCCCGCGCAACGCAACTGTCAGGAACAGCGTGAAGATCCCCAGCCCACCAACCCATTGGGTCAACGCTCGCCAGAACAACAGGCTGTGCGGAAGCCCGTCAAGCCCGTGGAGTACGGTGACACCTGTGGTGGTCAGGCCGCTGACGGCCTCGATCAGTGCATCCAGGTACGACAGGTCGAGAGCGATCCAGTACGGAAGCGCACCGAGCGCTGAAAGACCGATCCAGCCGATGGCGGCAACAGCCATCGCAGTGCCGGCCGAAAGCCTGTGCGGACGGAATACGGTGACAAGAACCATGCCCAGGGCCGCCGCTGCTGCCGCCGGGATCACATAGATCCGCATCGGAAACCGAACCGTCTCGGCGAACAGAGCGCTGACAAGGAGAGGCAACGCTTGCAGTACAGCAAAACCCAGGCAGACAATGCCCAAGTAGTGGAAGACGGTGCTCACACGTTTGACGGTTGCTTCCTCGACCAGCATGCCGTCCATTATAAGACCTCGTCTGCCGAGGTATGGTATGCCGTCGTACACTCGAAGGGGTACCGGCGGGACGGCGATCCGTGGACCCCTCAACGGCAAGGAGGCCACAATGAACAACCCAACTCTTGAGATCCTCGCTTCCCATCGATCGATTCGGAAGTACACAGCGGATGTGCCATCGGACGATGTTGTGAAGGCGATGGTCCGTGCCGGACAGCAGGCGCCGTTTTCCGGTCAGCTTGCCAGCGTCGTTCTCGAACGGGACGCGCAGCACAACCCGTGGAACGCGCCGCTTCTATTCACGCTGTGCGTGGACATGGCTCGGATGGAGCGGATCATGGCGAAGCGGGACTGGACCGTGGTTGCGAGCGATCTCTGCATGCTTTGGTTCGGCGTCCAAGATGCATCGTTGATGGCCCAGAACATGATTGTGGCTGCGGAGAGCCTCGGACTTGGGACGTGCCTTCTCGGGGCGGCACCGTTCATGGCGAAGGCGCTCGCCAAGAGGTTGGGTCTTCCGCAGAGGGTCTTTCCGGTGGTGCAGATGACCGTCGGCTACCCGGACGAAAACCCGGCAACGCGCCCGAGATACCCGCTGGATCTTGCGCTGCACGAGGGTCGCTACCGTGTCCCTGATGACAACGCGGTTGAGCGGGCGATGTCCGTGATGGACAACGGCTATCTCGCTCAGGACTACTACCGGGAAGCCGGAGCGATGATCCCGCTTACGGAAGGCAAGGAAGAGACGTTCACCTACGATACCTACAGTTGGACCGAACACATCTCGCGCAAGTGGGGTCAGTGGATGGCCGACCCGAATGAACTGACGGAACCCCTGCGCGAACAGGGGTTCCTTGTTCAAGTCGATCTCGATTCGAGCGACCGACAAGATTGATCTATCCGGTCGAGTCGGCCTCACGGTTCATCGACAGCGCGGTCGCCCTTCCGCGTTTCTCATTCACCCACAGCAGGAGCAACCCGCCCAGCAGAAGGAAACCGATCGGAACGAACAGCGCGTACCGATGGGCCATCTGCTCGGCCGCAACCAGCGGTTGCCCGGAGTTCTGGATCCACACCGTCGCCTTGGCGGCGATCCAGCCGAACAGCCATGGTCCGATGAACGATGACGTTCGTCCGGTAACGGCGAACAAGCCGTAGAACTCAGCTGTCTGTTTGGCCGGGCTCAACATGCTGACGAACGATCGGCTTGCGGATTGCATTCCGGTCAGAGCGAATCCGGCCACGGCGCCGAGGATGAAGAACACGAGCGTCGAATGGGTGAAGAACAACACGATGACCGTAGCAAACAGCAGAACAAGCGATGCGAGGATCGCCCGCTTTGCCGAGGCCCGGTCCACCAAACGCCCCATCACGTAGGCTCCGGGGATGCTCGCCGCTTGCACGATGATCATGAACAGGATCAGGCCGATCTGTTCAAGTCCGAACAAGACGCCGCCAAGGATCGCAGCGAAGTTCATGATCGAAATGATCGCGTCGTTGTAGATGAGAAACGCCAACAGGAACTTGCCGAAATCTTTGAACGAGCGAACCTGGCGGATCGTTCGTCCAAGCCGCCGGATCGGATAGGTTATGTAGGTCTCTCCCTCAGGAAGCTTTGCCGTGCCGGTGTGGCGGCGAACCACCAAGAAGATCGGCGCGGCGGCGGCGGCAAAGAAGACCGCGGTCAGCGGGAACGAGAGCCGTGTCATCGTAGCCCCGGGGAACAGCTGCATCAGCACCAGGACGATCAAGAGACAGACGATGCCGCCGGCCGAGCCGATCGCCCAGCCCTTCCCCGACACCCGGCCGATCTCATCCGGCGCAGCGATCTCGGGCAGCAACGCATTGTAGAACACCTGGGCACTGCGGTAGCCGATCTCGGCGAGGATGAACAGGATCATCCCGAGCACGATCCGCCCGCTGGTGACGAAGTAGAGCGCTGCGGTGAACAGGCACGAAAGAGACGTGTAGATCAGGAGAAATTTCTTCTTCGACCGCGTAACATCGGCGATCGTCCCGAGAAACGGCGATGTGAGCGCAACGACGATCATCGCGATGCCCAGTGCCAGCCCCCAGTACCACGAGCCGACCGCGCCGCCGACAACGCTCTGCTTGAAGTACGCGGAATAGACGGCCAGCAGAACGACCGCCGCGTACGCGGAGTTCCCGAAATCGTACATATACCAAGCCCAACGCTCCCGGCGGGAAGCACGCGCCGTACTTGCACTCGCACTGGTAGTCATAGTCCGAAGAAAATACCCCGACCGGGGGCGTCGAATCAAGAAGCTTTCGTTATGAAGGGGGGTCTCGCTTGACCGGCGCCCATGGGTACGCAGCTGCGTCCTGTGCGGCGTCTCGAATGCAGCTGTCGTCGGAGAACACGCCTCGCCGATCCTCGGGAAGCAGTTCCGCGATGGAGCGCATGATCGTTTGGCCGATCCGGTCGAGGTTGGCGCGGCGCTCTCGTCCCTTGCCGTCGGCAGCAAACGGTCCGATGACATCCCCGAAACGAAGGGTGACGGTGGCGCGTCGGAAGCGGCGCAACATCGGGAAGATCTTGCTCATCCCATCGATCCCCACCGGAAGGACAGAAGCGCCTGTTCGTGATGCGAGGAACGCCGTTCCGGGTCTTGCCGGCCGCAGAACCGTTGCCCAGCTGCCGCCTTCCGGGAAGACGGCAACACGGCCGCCACGCTGAAGGAGATCCTCCGCATGTTTCAGAGCCGCTCTAGAGCCCGTTCCTCGCCGAACGGCGTAATACCCCCAGACCTTCGGGATCCAACGGATCGCGCGGGGCGCGTTGGGCAACTGGGCTCCGCCGAGAAACTCCAACTGTCCGGGCACGGCGCGGATGACGACAACGGGATCCGCGAAGTGGAAGTGATTTCCGACGATCAGCAGCGGTCCGCTTGATGGAATCCGCTCGGCACCCTCGATGCGCAATCGGATCAGGCTTTTGCACAGGATCCGGATTCCGAGCCGGAGGAACCACCTTCGCATCGTGTTGTGCGACATGTCGCTGGCCTGCCTAGGCATGATCGGTTGCCTCCTCGTAGGGTTCGTTGTCGAGGGAGCCTGACGGACAACCGTGCCACTCCGCCATTAGGTAGTGGCGCACGGATTCGAGATCGTCGGCGGACTGCCATTGGACGGCATCGGGAATCAGCTCCGCCGACCACGCTGGCGGCGAGACAAGGATGATGCAGCGGATCCCCGCGCTGTGTGCCGCGACCGCGTCGAGGTGCGTGTCTCCGATCATGGCTGCATTCTCCGCCTCCACCCGAAGGTGATGCAAGGCGGCGACAAATCCTTCTGGTGCAGGTTTTGCGGGAACCTCATCGCGGGATAGAACGACATCAAACCGCAGGCCTGTCAAGCGCAGGACCTCATCCACGTTGCGCCTTGCGTTGTTGGAGACAAGACCGCACATGACGCCGGCGTCGCGCAGGCTGCTGCAAAGCATCGCTGCGCCGTCGATCAACGATCCTTCGGCAACCCCCCGAGACTCCTGTTCGTGAAGGATGGCCAACGCCTCCTCTCGGCGGGGCTCAGGAAGGCTCATGATCTGGTCGAGTATCGGCTCGCCGGTGTAACGAAGTCCCATCGCATCGCGGATCCCTCGCCAATCGATCGGCGCGTTCCACAGTGTTCCATCCAGGTCGAAAAGAGCTGCACGGCGGACCATCATGGCGTGTATGGTACGGAGTCGACACATCTTGCACCACTCGATGGCGCATCTTGCACCACTCGATGGTGCACGATGCAACCGCACGCGCATTGCCACGGAACGGAACTCGGCTACAATCCTGTTTACTTCAAGACACACGACAGGGTGGTGGGTGAACGGTGTGCGGGATCTTCGGAATTGTTGTGAAGGAAGAGCAGGTACTCGGCGGAATCTTGCTGGATGCGTCGCGTCGGCTGGCGTACCGCGGATACGATTCCGTGGGGTGTGCGGTGATCGATGGCGCCGGGAAGATCGACCTGCGGAAAGATGCAGGAAAGATCGACGAGGTCAACGATCGACTTCACTTCGCGGACATGTTCGGGGTTCGCGGGATCGCTCAGCTCCGCTGGGCGACGTTCGGAGCTCCGTCGCAGCCCAATGCGCAGCCCCATCTCGACTCGGACGGCGATCTTGTCGGAGCGCACAACGGGAACATCGTCAACCACGTAGCATTGCGTGAACAGTTCATCGCTTCGGGGCTTACGGTCCGCGGGACAAACGACGGGGAGAGCTGCGTTCACGCTGTCGAGAGGTACGTAGATCAAGGACACAA
Organism: uncultured Thermotogae bacterium; assembly: GCA_964554715.1. Lineage (GTDB taxonomy): Bacteria > Bipolaricaulota > Bipolaricaulia > UBA7950 > UBA9294 > RXOA01. Next base: position 26,396 of record CAZKPU010000009.1, read on the forward strand.
CGTCCCGGAGAGCATCCGCAGAGCGGCTGGCGATCTGGAGGGCGACTATGCGTTTGTCATCGGGCGGGCAGGAGCGGCCGGCTGTGACGAAACTCTGCACGCGATCAAGAAGGGGTCGGGATTGGTTGTCGGCGTCGGAGACGGATTCTGCTGCGTGTCATCCGACCTCCCCTCGATTCTGCCGCTGACCCAACGGATTGTCCGCATGCGTGACGGCGAGATGGTGACGCTGTATCACGATCGCTTCGAGATCCGGCGTGTAGAGGATGGAACGGTTGTCGAGCGGGAACCGGAGCTGTTCACCGAGGGGATGGATGCCGCCGAGAAAGGCGGATACGAGCACTTTATGCTCAAGGAGATCCACGAGCAGCCGAAAGCGGCTGAGGAGCTTCTGCACTGGCTCGCGGCGTCGCCCCATGTCGATCCGTTCTTGTCGAGCCTTTCCGCGGCGCGCCACGTCTACTTCGTCGGGTGCGGCACAAGCTACAACGCCTGCGTGCTGGGGGCTGCGCTGTTCAACCGGCTGGCCGCTAAGCCGGCCGTCCCCGTGTTGGCGCCGGTGTTTCGAGAGACGCTTGCACTCACGCTTTCCGCCGAGGATGTCGTCGTGCTTGTCAGCCAGAGCGGAGAGACCAAGGATGTTCTGAATGCCTTGAACGCGTCCCGGAGTTCGGGTGCGGTGATCCTCGGCATTCTGAATGTGCTCGGATCGACCTTGATGCACGCCAGCGATCACTACCTGCCGTTGGCCTGCGGTTACGAAATCAGCGTCCCCGCAACGAAGACCTTCCTGAATCAGGCTTTGCTGTTCTACTACTTGGCCGATCGGCTGAGGCGGACCGGGACCGGAGAACGCTGGGAAGATGTGCCGTCGACGATTGAGACGACGATCGGCCAAACCGACGCCTTCGCCCGAGAGGTCGCCGCGCTTCTCAAGCCGTTCGGGGAGATGTACTACTTGGGCTACGGCCTCACCTTGGGGCTGGCCATGGAAGGTGCGCTGAAGCTGAAGGAAGTGAGCTACGCTCACTGTGAAGGCATGTTGAGCGCCGAGTTCAAGCATGGGCCTCTCTCCGCTGTGTACGACGGATATCCGATCTTGTTCGTCACGGCGCCCGAGGACGCAAAGATGATGATCAACCACGTCAACGAAGTGACCTGCCGCGGGGGACGAGCGATCATCGTCGGCAGGGAGGACGAGCTGCTCCGAAAGAGTTCGCACGACTACCTGCCGCTTCCGGAGGTAAGTCATGAGCTTTCCGCGATCCTTGCGGCGGTTCCGCTCCAGCTGATCAGCTACTACCTGAGCGTTTCCAAGGGGCACAACCCCGACTTCCCTCGGAACCTCAGCAAGACGCTGACGGTGGACTGATCCGTTGTATCAAGAAGAAGGGAGGAGAACCATGCTCAAGCGTCAAGTTCTCGGACTCTTTTTGCTCCTGGCCGTCGGCGTTGTTGGCGCGCTGTCCGTGACTGCGGGACCCCCGGTATTCGGTCTCGGTGGATCGCTCGCCGGGGTTCTCTCAACGGAAGAGACGGCGTGGATCGATGAAATCGGGATTGACGGTATCCCACCGATCCCCGGAGTGTGGGTGCTGTCCGGCGGATCGGGCCGGGGAGGATCCGTCGGAGGATGGAGCCTTGGAGGCGTCGGCTGGGAGACCTCGGCTGCTGTGACATCGATCGACGGGGCGGTTTCCGTGAGAGCCGAGGCCGGCTTCGGTGGACTGGATGTGGGTGCCGTATTCGCGGGGGACCATCGTTCCTTCCTGACCGCAGGCGCTGTGATCGGCGGCGGTGCGTCCGGGCTGACGTTGATGTTGGCGGGAGACGAGGGGGAGGTGCTCCCGAACGGAATCGACATCGAGCCCAACGTGTTCGTGTCGACGAGCGCGTTCCTTTCCGCCGCCCCGTATCTCAGCATGCAGGTTCAGCCGCTGCGGTTCCTAGGTTTCGAACTGCGGCTCGGATACCTGTTCGAGCTTGCGTCCGTTCACTGGCACGACGAATCCGCAACGGTCGGTCTGCCCGAACTGCAGTTTGCCGGGCCCTGGGTGACGCTTGGTGTGAGTTGGGGCTGGGTGAGCCGGGGTGAGACCGTCCGTTCTCCGTCCGTCGAAAGGATCGAGACGATCTCTGTGCCTGCCACCGAAGGGGCGCTCGTGGTCGAAAACCCGATCGGCGAGGTAGTGATCCGATTCGCAGACGAGGGTGACGGGCAGCAAACTGGGTCGCATCGGGCGATACGGGGCACGGCGACTGTGAACGCCCCGGCGGATCTGATCGATGGAATCGGGGTTGAGATAAGCATCGACGGCGACCGAGTCGTTCTGCGGAGCAGGACGCCCGAGCGAGCCGCCGGCTGGCGGGTGGACTACGACCTGACGGTTCCGGCGGGGACACCTCTTGAACTCGATCTCGGAGTCGGGGATGTGCAGATCGATCGTCTGACCGGCCGCGGTGATGTCCGTACCGGCGTGGGGGCTCTCTCGATCGGAAGCGCGTCCGGGGAGTCCCTTGTGATCTCGGTCGGGGTCGGGTCGGTCACGATCGGCAAGCTTTCGACCGTGGAGGCTTCCGTTTCCGTCGATAGCGGGATAGCCGATATCGGGCTGGCTCCGGACGCTTCTGTGGATATCGCAGCGACGGTCGGCCTGGGCGATGTTCAGATCGGCGGGTTTGCGGAGATGACGGGAGCGGCCCAAGGGGCGCTTGGGCGGGACCTTCGAGCGACGATCGGCGAGCCGCCGGCCCGGCAACGGCTGGCGGCCCGTGTTGGACTGGGGCAGATCCTCATCCGCGAAGCGGACAGGGGAGTCGACGATGCCAACTAGGGGTTTTGCCAGCCGATCAGGACAACGGCTCGGTCGCGGAAGTTGACACCTTGGGCGTCGCTTGACTATAGTGCGCCTGCGGGTCCATAGCTCAGTGGCAGAGCCGCCGGCTCATAACCGGCTCGTCCCAGGTTCGAGTCCTGGTGGACCCAAACCATAAGAATGAAAAAGCTCTTCGTGTACGTAGACGGAACGGCTCGCGGAAACCCCGGTCAGGCCGCGGTTGGGATCGCTATCGCCGATCGCCGCGGGGAGTTCATTGACGAAACGGCGTATGTCATCGGTCGAGCAACGCCCGAGGTGGCCGAGTACCGGGCGCTGATCGAAGCGGCGCGGTATGTTGCGAAATACTCGCCGGCGGCGGTGGTCTTCTTCACCGACAACCAAGAGCTTGCCAACTACATCAACGGCGTCTTCGAAGCGCGGAAGCCGAACCTTCGGCAGCTGCTGGAGCGTGCCCGCGATCTGTTGAACCAGTTCCCATCGTGGAGGGTGAACTACGTGGATCCGGTTGCGCTCAGACGAGCGCCTTTGCTGGTGGAACAGGCGTTCCACAACCGAATTCAGGCACAGCTCACCCGCGACCGGCTGGAGCTGGAGTTGCTTGCCGTGATGGCGGAGCTGGACGAGCGAGGGGTGCGCCGCGTCATCGATTTCGCCAACAGTCTGCGGGGTGTGTAGCTGTGCGGATCGTTGTTCAGCGCGTCTCTTCCGCATCCGTGTCCGTGGATGGCGGCATCGTCGGCAAGATCGGACCGGGATTGCTGCTGCTGGTCGGCGTTGGACCGGGGGATGATCGTCAGGACCTTGCCGGTTTGGCAAAGAAGCTCGTCGAGATGAGGATCTTCGACGACGAGGACGGGAAGATGAACCGGTCGGTACTCGATGCCGGAGGCGCTGTGCTGGCCGTATCGCAGTTCACACTCTTTGCGGACACGAAGCGTGGGCGGCGGCCGAGCTTCACAGATGCTGCACCGCCTGTTGTGGCTGAGCCGGTCTTCGATGGGCTTGTCAGTGCATTGAAGCGTACAGGCATCCGCGTGGAAACCGGGGTGTTCGGTGCTCGGATGAACGTCTCGCTTATCAACGACGGTCCGGTCACCTTGATCCTGGATCTTGATCCACCCGCGCTTGGTGGCTAAACTTTCCTCCTTGACTGCCCGATCCATCCGATAGAGGTTGGGTTTGAAGGAGGCGCTGTGGCTGTACCCAAGTATCGAACGTCGCGCGCAAAAGGTCGTGCCCGACGTACACATCAAAAGCTCGTTGCGCCGGCGGTGATGGAGTGTCCTCACTGTCACGAAACGAAGCTTCCGCACCGAGTGTGTCCGCATTGCGGGTTCTACAACGGCATCGAAGTCGTTTCCGCAAGCAAGGAACAGGAATCCGACTAAGCGCAAGCGGCGAAACGTACCGACCTCGATCCTTCCGACAGGAATCCGTGGAAACTAGGACGATTCGTCGTTTGTCTTTTTCTTTGCAGCTTTCACGGCGGCTTTGGCCCGTTTCTTCTCGAGCTTGGCACGTTGCTTGATCGCATCCGCTTGCGCTGCGGCCCGAGCACCGGCATCGTCCGATGAGGGCGCCTGCGTCGGGACGACTGCGTCCCGTTCGCTGTCCGCTGCGGCCCGTCGCCGCTGCATGATCCGCATCGCAAGCACCCGTCCGAACTGCCCGATGAACCCGGCGGCTAACGCGGCAAGAACCCACTTCAGAACAGCCCAAACATCTTCCCACGCCATGATGGTGAAATGGTAGAGAATCCGCGCGCCATCAGCAACCTTTGATATCTGTGCCTGCTTGTGTTTGACGTAACCCCTTGTAGAGCAGAGAATGGTAGCAAGAGTGGTGAGGATGTCAGAGACAAACAACGGCCGTGGACACGAAGATGGTAGGAGCCCGCGCGAACAGTGGCGGGAGATCCTGAGTGCGATCGATGATCGCATTCTGCGCGCGTGCCTTCCCAAGACGGCGGAGGATGTCACCTTTGATTCGGAGCACGTATTCATCTCGGTTGAGAGCGAGTTCAAGAAGCAGTACTGCCTGCGAAAGGTGGACGAGATCTCGAGCGCCGTTGCCGCCACGATCGGAGAGCGTCTCGTGACGATCGGCGAACCTCCGCTCATCGAGCAGGCGCGGGAAGAGACTGGCGCAACGCAGAGCCGGGCGCACGCTCGGATCGCGGTCCTCGGCATCGGCGACGGAGGCGTGAACGCGATCGATCGTATGCATCAGGAACGCCTCCAGGGCGTACGGCTGATCGCCGTGGATACCGATCGCCAGGTTCTGAATCTGTCGAGAGCGCATCAAGTGTTGCAGATCGGGATGGACGTCACCGGAGGGCGGGGCACCGGAGGCGATGAAGATCGCGGTCGCAGGGCGGCTCACGAGTCTAGGTGGGATCTTGCAGCGCTGCTGAAAGGGTTGGATCTGGTGTTCATCACAGCCGGACTGGGTGGAGGGACCGGAACCGGCGCGGCACCGGTCATCTCCGAGCTTGCCCGGGAGGCTGGTGCGCTGACGATTGCTGTCGTCACCAGGCCGTTTACATTCGAAGGGACCATCCGGCGCGGCCGAGCCGATCGGGGAATCGAAAGCCTGCGTTCAGCGGCGGATGTTTTGGTCGCCATCTCCAACGATCGGTTGATCGAGACGGCGGCCAAGGGACTTGCGATCACGCAGGCGTTCGAGCTGGCGGACGGCATCCTCTATCAGGGAGTGCAGGGGATTTCGGATCTGGTCACGGTCCGGGGACTGGTCAACCTCGACTTCGCCGACCTTCGCGTCGTACTCTCGGGGGCGGGGCAAGCGATGATGGGAATGGGACAAGGGAGCGGTGAGCAACGGGCGGTGACCGCTGCGAAGACCGCGTGCAGCAATCCACTCCTCGAAGCCGGTTCGATCCGGGGAGCGAGGAAGATCATCCTCAATGTGACCGGGGGTAATGACCTCACGTTGGGCGAGGTCACCGAAGCGGCGGACACGGTTCGGCGTTTCGCGGCCACGGAGTGTGACCTGGTTTTTGGCGCTGTTGTACGAGATGATCTTGCGGGTGAAGAAGAGGTTCGCCTGACGGTGATCGCCGCGGATTTCGGGGAACCGATCGAGGAGAGCGACCGTGGCGATCGTAGCGGCAGTCACCCGCGGAAGCGCGTTTCCGCGGACGAAGATCTCGATGTTCCGACGTATCTGAGGAGAAGCCAGCAAGCCAAGCACCCCTCGTCTTCCTCGGATGAGCGGGTGACGTGATTGGACAGGAACACAAGTTCAAGGTACAACACGGCCATGAAGATCCTGATCTGCGAAGATGATCCTGATATCGCCGAGATCCTCCACAGCTACCTACGGGGGCGTGGGTTTGAGACGAAGGTCATTACGCGCGGTGACGAAGCCGTGGCGATGTTTCGATCCATCAACCCTGATCTCGTGTTGCTGGACATCCTGCTGCCCGAGTTGGACGGCTGGGAAGTCCTGGCTCAACTTCGCGAACTCAGTGATGTCCCGATCATCCTGATCACCGCGCTGGGCCGCGTTGACGACAAGATCCGCGGGCTTTCCGGAGGGGCGGATGATTTCATTACCAAGCCGTTTGTGCTACGGGAAGTGGAAGCGCGGATCGAGGCGATCCTGCGACGGAATCGGCCGCAGATCGGCCGGCTCGGTCTTGTCATCGACGATTCGCGCAAGGCGGTCAGTGTGCATGGCGAAGAGATCCAACTCTCTCCGAAGGAGTATTCCCTGTTGACGCTTCTGACCTCCGATGCAGGCCGTGTCTTCTCCAACGAAGAGATCCGCCATCACCTGTGGCCGTCGGACCACTACGCATCCGAGCAAGACGTACAGAAATACGTCTATCTGCTGCGCAAGAAGATCGAAATCGATCCGTCGGTGCCGAAGATCCTGTTGACGGTTCGTGGGTTCGGCTATCGGATCGGGGTCTAGCGGCACGGCTCGCCTCACGGTTCACGAACCCTCCGCATCGGGCAGTATGGCTAGATGTCGCGGATATCGATGTACAACGGCGTGGTTGGAACGATGTCGCTGTAGGGCTTGACCATCGTTCGGTAGGTCAACCGGGTGCACGGCAAGAACCTGGGGATCTGGGCGTAGGGATCGTCTTTATCGTAGAACAGCGTCAGAATCGCGATCTTCTCCCGCGCCGCTTCGAACCGGATCTGATTGACGATCCTCTTGAGAAGCAGTCTCCCGTTGGGGCCTTCGCACAGCGGATCGAACAGGTGCCAATAGGTCAACTTCTCCTGCTCGCCGGGCACGTGTGGGAGAGGAAGGATCTTCCCGATCGGGTTCACCAGAAGACGCAACGCCTTCAGCGATCCCGGCATGCGGATCACGCGGCCCTGGTAGATCGACGATGTGTCCCAGACGCTGATCTGGGCCGATGATCTGCTGTGCTCCATCCGGTAGATCCCGCGGAGGTAGCCGAGTTCATCGCCGCGTCTGTATGCATCCTCCAGATGGATCGGACGCATGTCGCGCTTGCCGATCAACCGGTCGATCCGTTCGACGCCCTCGCTCCAATCGATCCGGCGAACGCCGGGGAGCATCGCGGCGCGCTGGGGCGAGGGCAGGGTGAGGATTTCGTAGTCCCCGGCCGGCCGGGCCTCCATCTTGAGGGCGATCCGCATGGAATCATCGTTGTCGGCCTTGATGTGGCCGTACAGGAAGGAGACGCCAGCGTCGAGGATGCGGGATTCGACTTCCTGCCACAGGCGGTAGAGCCCTCGCTTCATGCTGCGTCGGTACCCGGCCTCCCCACGGAAATCATAGATATAGGCAGCCTTGATCGGCTCGCCTCCCACCAGCATGTCCTTGACGGCGAACGCCATGATGCCGACAAGCTTTCCGTCCTCCTCCGCGATCAACACATGGCCGTGGTCGAACAGCGAAGGACGATAGAAGTAGGTATCGCGATCGATGAGGATCTTCAGCCCTGTTCCCTGCGGGCTTGCCGCCTCCAGGTGGAGAAGAGCATGGTTGTCGGCTTGGGTCGCTTCGCGGATCGTGAACATAGGCGGTTTTCCCCCTCGCAGCTATTCGAGGATGGTAACCACCTGAGAAGAAATGCTCAACGAGCCGTGGTCATCGATGACGGCGAGTGAGACAACGAACGTGCCGCTGTGGCGGTAGGCATGCAACGGCGAAAGGATGTTCGTCGTGCTCGACCCGGCCGGCCGGCCGGCCGTCACATCGCCATCGCCGAAGTCCCAAGCCACGTGCACGATCTCCCCGTTGGGGCTCGGATCGTAGGCCAGGCTGGTGAATCGGATTTCGTCTCCGATGCGGGCCGCCGACTGATCGATCTCGAACGCGGAGATCGGTGGCGCGTTGCCGACGGTGACCGTTTGCGAACAGGATGTTGTGCTGTTGTCGTCATCGGTTACGGTCAACGTCACGATGTATGCCCCGTCATCGGCGAACGGATGCGCGACCGACTCGCCCGTTGCGCAGGTCCCGTCTTCGAACGCCCAGGACAAGGAGGCGACTTCACCGTCCGGATCTGTTGCCTGTGCAGCAAATCGGACCTCTTCGCCGTCTTCGGGAGCCGAGGGAGTGAAGCTGAAGCAACAGGTGGGAGGACGATTCGTCACGGTAAAGGTCGTTGATGCCGTGTTCGTGCTTCCGGCGCAATCCGTAACACGCACGGACGCGGATCGTCGCCCGTTATCGTCGAACGCACGGGAAACCCTGGGGGACGTTCCGGATGTCTCAAATTCGCTGTCTCCGTCCAGATCCCACTCGTACAGGACGATCGTTCCACCGCACGGGTCGACGGATCCCTGAGCGTCGAAGGAGAACGTCGATCCGGTCGGTTGCTCGGCGTGGGACACAACCACCACCGCCTCCGGCGGCAGATCCGAGATCGCGATCTGCTGAGTAAGCGTGCGTGATGTTCCGGCATCATCGACAACGGTCAAACCAACGGTGTACGTGCCGGGGGATTCATACGTTGTCGTCGCTCGAGCGCCGGAAGCGCGTTCACCGTTCCCGAGCGACCAAGTCCAGGATGTTACGGCTCCGTCAGGATCGGAGGAGAACGTTCCATCGAACGTGATCTCCTGGCACTGAGTCAGCGCGGGGCAAGACACCGTAAAATTGGGAACCGGCGGACGGTTGACCGTGAGCACACCGGTGGTCGGCAGTGACAGTCCGCCGTGATTATCCAGGACCTGAAGCGTGATCCGGTGGGTTCCGCCGGCGAAGGGATGTTCCGCCGTCGCTGATCCGGTCTGAATCAGATCGATCTGTCCGTCACTGTCGAGATCCCAGCGGTACACCCATGGAGTGCCGTCGAGATCGAAGGAAGGAGAGGCATCGAGAACGGCGATCTCGCCGTCGGTGACCGTGCATGATGGGACGGTGAACCGTGCCACCGGAAGCAGGTTCTCGATGGTCAGCGACTGCGTTGCATGGGCGGAGTCGCCGCGGTCGTCCCAGACATCGAGCGTCACGGTGTAAGCGCCGCTCTCGGCGTAGGCATGCTCGGGGTGCTGTTCGTGAGACACCGATCCGTCTCCGAAGTCCCATGTCCACATGGCGATCTTGCCGTCGATGTCCGCGGATTCGTCGATGAACTCAAGCGGATCGAGCGAGACGAGGATCCGGTTGCCTGCCTGGGTGCCAACGCTGAAATCGGCTGTCGGGGCGCTATTCCAGGCGATACGGACGGTGCCCGTGGCCGACTCGGACGTTCCCTTCCAATCGGTTACCGTGAGAGCGATCATCGCCACGCCCTCCTCTTCGAACACAACCGATGCCGTTTGACCCGGATCGATGTGCCGGCCGGCGACGAGCCATTCGTACGACCGGATCTCACCGCTCGGGTCGACCGATGTGCGAGCATCGAGCATGACAGGCTCTCCCGGACGGACCGGGTTGGGCGTGATGGTGAATGCGGCGATCGGTAGGGCGTTCTCGGTGCTGTTCTCTCGTCCCGGTGTTCCGAGAACGACGGCGCACGGCGGGTTGTCGATGTCGAGATCGCGGCGGTACGTCTGCCACGGGGAAGCTGCGGATGCCAGGCCCGGCAGGACCCGTTCCATCGTCGAGAAGGGAAGAGCATCCAGCGCACCTGTCCCCGCCGGCCACTCTCCCCCGCCGGAGTTCGCGATATCGATCAATTCGCCGGTGTTGTCGAGCAAGCGCAGGGTTTCGCCGCTGTCCCGCAGCGCACCGGAGTAGATGAGATCGGCGGACAAACATGGGATGGATTCATCGGTCCCCCGCTCGAGCAAGTAGTACCCGAACGGCGGGATGACCCCCGAAAGTCGGATGGAGGGGTAACCGTCCTCCGACACGAGGCGCCAGCCGGTAAGGTCGGTTTCGCGTGCGGAGAGGCTGCGGAGTTCGATCCATTCGTGCGCGGCGTTCTCCGGAGATCCGCTCCACGCGATTTCGCTGATGAGAACATCCTGCGCGGTGGTTGACGCTGCGATCAGCAGCAGCCAGGCAACGCATCCGAGAAGTCCCCCGATCGATGTGAATCCGGCCCGCTTTGCTTTCTGCATGCGTCCTCCCCGTTGCACCACCGCACCGCAAGCCAAATGAACCTTCATCCAACATGCACAGTAGCACACCCACGATGAGAACGCAATGCAGGCCCTGTTCGACGCGCATGGGCATCCGTACTGGCGGTCCACCGGACCGGAGAGGGAGAAGCTGCTGGGATTGCTGCGTCAGAGGGGGGAGGCGGCTTCGGAGGCCCGCGAATCGTTGGCCTCGTAGGCCTCGATGATCCGGGCAACCAGGTTGTGGCGCACGACGTCCCGCTTTTCCAGGTGAACGAACGAGATCCCGGCCACGCCGCTGAGGATCCGCTCGACCGAGACGAGCCCCGACTGCCCGTCCTGAAGGTCGACTTGCGTGACATCGCCGGTGATGACCGCCTTGGAGTGGAAACCGAGACGGGTCAGGAACATCTTCATCTGGGTGGACGTCGTGTTCTGAGCCTCATCAAGGATGACGAAGCTGCTGTTGAGCGTGCGGCCGCGCATGAACGCCAACGGCGCCATCTCGATCCTTCCGTGCTCAACGAGTTTCTCGAACTCCGTGGCCGGGATCATGTCGTAGATGGCGTCGTAGAGAGGCCGGAGGTACGGGCTGACCTTGGCCTGGATGTCTCCGGGCAGGAATCCGAGCTCCTCTCCGGCTTCGACGGCCGGGCGGGTCAGAATGATCCGCTTGACCTTCTCCTTCTTCAGGGCGTCGATCGCCATGGCAACGGCCAAGTAGGTCTTCCCGGTTCCGGCCGGTCCGATCGCGAACACCACGTCGTTCGACCGAACGGCATCGACGTACTGATGCTGCCCCAGGGTCTTGGCGCGGATCTCTTCGCCCCAGTGGGTGATCCTCACAACGCTGGACAGGATCCCCGCAACGTCATCTCCGCGTTTCACATGGGCGATCAGGTACTGCAGCTCATCCGGTGTCGGTGTGTGATGGCTTTCGATGATGTCAAGAAGCTTTTCGAACAACAGGCGAACCTTCTCGACCTCCGCCTCCGCGCCTTCGATCCGGATCGTGTCCCCGCGG
>CAZKPU010000010.1:0-7198 GCA_964554715.1 uncultured Thermotogae bacterium
AGGCGTCACGTGGACCGTGCCGAGAAGGCGAAATCGCTCCATGGCGTGGCGCCGCGCGATCACGATGCCAGGCACAAAGCACGCGTTGCTAGGATCAGCGATGGGCAAACGTCGAAACGTTTGCGTCAGTTGGACGGCCGGATCCGGCACACGGCCGAGAAGAGGGACGCGATCCGTCTGCGGCGAACCGGCCCGATGGGGGTTGAGTTCCGTGGGGAGGTCAGCACCCGAAACGCGCTGCTACGACTGTCGGAGGGGGAAATCCCCCTGGGAGCGGAGAGGATCCTGGCGCACGGTAACCTGGTTCTCTTGCCTCGCGATCGGATCGCCGTGACCGGACCGAACGGATCGGGGAAGACGACGCTTGTCGAACGGATTGTGATGAAGCTGCTGATCCCAAGAGAGCGAACCGCCTACATTCCGCAGGAGATCACGGCGAAGGACTCAACGAAGCTCCTCCACGAAGTGCGGAGGATGCCGCCAGAGCAACGGGGGAGGATCATGCGTTGCGTCAGCCGGCTCGGATCGGCACCCGATCAGCTACTTGACAGCGCCTGTCCGAGTCCGGGCGAGACGCGGAAGCTTCTGCTTGCGGTTCATCTTGCGAATCGTGCCCAACTTGTCATGATGGACGAGCCGACCAACCACATGGATCTGGCGTCGATCCAGTGCCTGGAGGAGGCGCTGAGCGTGTACACGGGCGGGCTGTTGCTGGTGAGCCACGATCAGGAGTTCGTCGGAAGACTGACCTCGGGGAGGTGGGAAATCATCCCCGATGATCCACAAGGAAGAAGGCAAACGGTTCACCCGAGGGTTACGCGTTGCCGACAGAGGGACGCCGGGATAGGAGGAGAAGAGAAGTGAACAACCGATTGGAGGCGGATCACGAACCGCAGCCGGAGAGGATGGGGGCATTCTTCGATGTGCGTGCTGACGGCTACGATGATCACATGAAGCATTCCGTTGACTCGTTCCGTTCGTTCTACGGTGCTGTGGCAGCGGCTCTGCCGCAGACGACCGAGAAGATGAGAATTCTGGATCTGGGCGTAGGAACGGGGCTTGAGCTGGCCGGAGTGTTCCGTCGGATGCCGAACGCTTCGGTGCGCGGGATCGACCTCTCAGCGGGGATGCTCGCCAAATCGATGGAGCGCGGCCGGTGTGCCGGGTGGAACCTTTCACTTGAGCAGGCCTCGTTCACGGAGACAGAGCTCGGACAGGAATGCTATGATGCGGTGATTTCGACGATGGCGCTTCATCATCAGTTGCCGGAGGAGAAGGTCGATCTGTACCGCAAGATCCGCTGTGCGCTGCGTCCGGGCGGGACGTTCGTCAATGGGGACTACGTTGTGACTCGCCGCGAGGCCGAACGGATCCGCGAGCGTTTCCTGAAGCAGATGTCGCGGTTGGATCGATGCCCATCAGGAACGTATCACTTGGATCTTCCGCTGTGCATCGATGAAGAGCGCGAGCTTCTCAAGACTGCGGGATTCACCGAGACAGTCGTGGTTTTCGAGACGGGGAGCGCTGCTGTCTTTGTCTCGCGAACGGCCTCGGCCCCATGAAGTACGCCGAACTCGCATGAAGGGACGATCGGATGCGTAGTGAGACCTCGAGACGAGGAAGCGGCAACCGCGAGTCGAGATCGACGCTTGGGGATCGGCGGATGCTCCGCAAATTCCAGGGCTACGGATTCCTGAAGAACCTCAGGTTCTTCGATCCGTTTCTCGTGTTGTTCTTCCGGGAGATGGGGTTCTCGTATCTGCAGATCGGCGGATTGATCTCGATCCGCGAATTGGCGGTGAACCTTCTGGAGATCCCCACCGGGGTGATCGCGGACGTCGTCGGCCGAAGGCGGGCGATGCTTGCGTCGTTTGGATTGTATCTCATGGCATTCGCCCTGTTCTACGCGGTCCCGAGATATGGTGCCTATGCTGCCGCGATGGTGTTGTTCGCGGCCGGTGAGGCGTTCCGGTCCGGGACGCACAAGGCGTTGATCCTCGAACACCTGCGGATCAGCGGACTCGAGGATCGGAAGACGGAGTACTACGGAAGGACCCGCTCGGCGTCGCAATTCGGATCAGCGATGGCTGCACTCATCGCTGCCGGGATTGTCTTCTATGTGGGAACGTATCGAGTTATCTTCCTGGCATCGATGATCCCCTACCTCCTTGCCCTGCTCCTGATTGCCAGCTACCCACGAGAGCTGGACGGAAGACGGGAGAAGGTGCCATGGAAGAGGCGCTTGCATGGAACGCTCTCGGCTTCTCTGCATCTGTTTCGGGATCGAGCGTTGGTCAGGAGTGTGCTCGGAGCGGCCGGATTCGATGCGCTTTTCAAGACGACCAAGGACTACATCCAACCGATCCTCCAGACACAGGCGCTCCTGCTTCCGATCGCACTGTGGGCAACGGCGCCGCAGCGGTCAGCTGTGCTGGTCGGCGGGGTGTTCTTCCTCATCTACCTCGCGAGCAGTTGGGCGTCATCCCGTGCCGGACAGTTGAGGAGAAGGTTGGGCGAATCGCGTGCGCTCGATGCAACGTACGTCGCCGGATTGGGGATGCTTGGGATCGCCGGCGTTGCGGCGGCGTATGAGAGCTACGCGGTGTCCTTGTTGGCGTTTTCCTTGATGTACCTGATCCAGAACGTCCGCCGTCCTGTCGTGGTCGGGCGGCTTGCAGACAGGATCCCGTCGGATGTGACGGCAACCGGTCTGTCGGTCGAGGCTCAGGTGCGGACGCTGGGGATGATGATCTGCGCGCCTCTGGTGGGATGGCTCGCCGATCGGTGGGGCGTGGGGGTCGCGATGGTCTTGGTAGGCGCACTGGGAGTCGTGGGCTGGCCGTTCGTCCGCGAGCAAACGCGGCATCATGCCGATCGCGAGGCCTAGCCGGCGTAGGTCCGTCCCTTCCAGACGCCGCCGCGGCCCAGCCAGGTTCGAAACGCGGATGTAACCGTCATCGCCGTGTACAGGAGCGCGCTCAGCGGAAGCAGAAGCGACATCACGGGCGAAGCGCGGTAGGTGCGGAGAATCGGGATGTACGAGCAGGTCATGATCGTCCAGGCAGCCGCCCCCGGCAACCATCCGACAAGCGATCCGGGTACCCCTCGGATCGCTGAGACGATCGGCACGAACAGCGATGCGAGAGGGACGACGTAAACAAGAAGCATCCCCAGAACGGTCGCCGCAAGCAAGACGGAAGAGTTTCTCAGCTGGTGAAAGGCACTGCGGGCAACCATATTCCAGAGGTCGGCCAGACGGCCGTAGTATCGGGTGCTCCGCACGGAAGAAGTGCGGCTCATACCGAGCCAGAGAACGCCATTCCCACATGTCTGAGCCACAGCACGGGCAAGTGCGCAATCATCGATAAGAGCGGATGCGATGGCACCAGGGCCGCCGATCTGCTGCAGGGCCTGTCCGCGAATCAAGCTGCATCCGCCTGCGGCGGCCGCTGTCCGTCTAGAAGACGATGCAACCCACCGGAACGGGTAGAGCTTCGCGAAGAAGTACACAAAAGCGGGGATCAGGAGGCGATCCCAGAATGAGTCCAACCGCAAGTGAGCCATCACCGAAACCAGGTCACGGTTTTCGGATAAGGCCTTGACGACGAGATGTTCGACGACATCGGGGTCATGGCGGATGTCGGCATCGGTGAACAGGATGAACGAGTCAGAGGTGTCGGATGCGGCCTGGCGGGATGTGACGTCTTCCCAGCCCTGCTGCATCGCCCACACTTTCCCCGCCCATCCGGCGGGGAGAGGACGGCCGCACACCACAGAGAGAGACACAGGTCTGCGGTCCGGGCGGTTGGCTGAAGAAGGGATCGGCTCTCCGGGGCTCCCGGCAAGCCGTGCGAGCAGCTCATGCGTTGCGTCGGTGCTCTGATCGTCGACCACGGTGAGGGTCATTCCGCCGGGATAACGCTGTGCTCGAAGTGCGGAGACCGTCGTCTCAAGAGCAATCGCTTCATTCCGGGCGGGGACGATCGCGTGGACATCAGGCCAGATTTCGGGGAGGTCGGGCTGTCGGCGCGCAGAAGTATCGGAGCATGAACGTTCCAACCAGGGCCCGGGGAGCCAGAACCATCCGCGGAAGAAGGCAAGCACAACCCATGCGAGTAACGATGCGGAGCCAAGTGCAGAGATCAGCATCCATCCGATGGACATCGCCGGGCGTCTCCCTCCCCTGTTCTCATCGCGGAATCGATCCGACATCGTACCCGGAATCGGTTGCCGTCAACAGGACGCGCGGAAGCCGTGGATCCAAGGAGACGGAACTCGCGATCTGTCAGGTCGACGTGAAGATCCGGTGGAACTCCTGTGTAGAAGAGGGATGTGAGAGTTGCACGGCTCAGAGAAAGCCTATACTGGGTGTGCCGATCTGTTCAGGAGCAGCACCTACAGTGACACCGAAACGTCCGTCGGGATCCAAGAGATTCAGAGAGTATGCGACAGGGGGATACACACGATGCGAAACGACTACGACTTGGGGGTCATCGGGTTGGGACCGGCGGGGATGGCTGTTGCGGTCATGGCGGCGGAGATGGGATTGCGTGTGCTGGGGGTGGAGTCCCGTTCACTGGGCGGTGAATGCATGAGTGTCGGCTGCATTCCCAGCAAAGCGCTGCTCCGGATGGCATCGGTGCGGCATGAAGCCGGGATTCAGGAGCGGTGGGCGTTGAAGAACGGGCAAGCCGGGCTCCCTAGCGAGCCGTTCAAGCAGATCCGCGAGAGAATCCGGTTCATCAACGAGCGCAAGACGCGGGCGATGTTCCGCAGGGTGGACCTGAAGCTTCGGGAAGGAAGAGCGTCGTTTGTCGATCGCAACATCATCGAGGTGGGGGGAAGTCGCTATTCGGCGAAGCGGTTCTTCGTGTGCACCGGAACACGCCCTGCCGTTCCGCCGATCCCCGGGTTGGAGGATGTCGGGTATCTGACCAACGAGTCGCTGTTTGATCTGGACGAAATCCCTGCGAGCCTGATTGTGGTCGGTGGAGGGGCGATCGGTTGCGAAATGGCGCAGGCGTTCCGCCGGCTTGGTGCCGACGTCTCGATCGTTCACATGGACAAGCACCTTCTGCCACACGGGGATGCAGATGCCGGAAACGCTTTGGAGGCGGTGTTTTCCGGTGAGGGGATTACCGTGTTCAACGGCCGGAAGATTGCGTCCGTCGCTCAAGAGGGGGCAGAGGTTGTGGTGAGTACGGCCGATGGAGTGGAGCTTCACGGGGAGAAACTACTCATCGCGGCAGGGAGGCAGGTGGATGTCACGGGTCTGGGTCTGCAGAACGCGGGAGTGCGCTACGACAAGACCGGGATCCTTGTCGATCGAACGCTGCGCACATCGGCTCCCAATATCTTTGCCCCCGGCGATGTCAACGGACGCTTCCTCTTTTCACACGCGGCAATGCATCAAGGGATGATCGCCCTGATCAACGCAATGCTTCCCCGTCCTGTCGGACTTGACTACCGCAAGTACATCGTTCCGTGGACCGTGTTCACCGAGCCGCGGGTGGCGCATGTGGGGATGCTCGAGCGCGATCTCAGGCAGCGCGGCGTCCGCTACGAAGTCATCGAGGAGCGCTACGAGGACTACGGAGCGGCGATCGCGGAAGAGATCGCGGTCGGATCCGTGCGTGCCTACGTCAGCAAGACCGGGCGCATCTACGGTGTTCGCATCATCGGTGAGGGCGCAGGCGAGATGATCAACGAGTGGGGGCTAGCCATCCAGAACCGGCTTCGCATCCACAAGATCATGTTCCTCCAGCACAGCTTCCCGTCGATGTCATTCCTGACCAAACGTGTTAGCGAGGGATGGATGATGAATCGGATGCGAAGCAGGCTGCTGAGAGCCCTCTGCCGCGTCGCCTTCTAGGGTTTGAGGAGACGACGCCCCGCGGTAGACGTCCGGCGACCCCCCGAAATGGGTCTTCGTCGCATTCGAGCGCATCCCCCGGTCCATGGCAGCAGCTGTAAAGCTTAGCTAACAACAAGATAACACACAAAGCATACAATTGGCTCGCTCAAAGAGAGTGGGGTTTCAGGTGTGTGCCGCCCTCTGTGTCTGTCGCTCTCTCATTGAATACGGGCTTCCGCGTTTCTTGTGTTCTCAAAGGGCACGTTCTCCTCTGAAGCGGCTTCGGAGTGCCGCTGTGGGGGGATGCGCGAAAGAACCCGGGAGCGGATCGAGGCAGGGGAAGCAAGCGCTGATAGAGCTGTTCAGAAGATGCATTTTGGCTACTCCCAACTCACGCAAGCATCTGGGCAGACGTGAGTGTTGCGAATCGGAGGAAGGATAAGCGATGGACGGGGCAACGGATGGCGTAAGGCGGAAGAAGAGAGGGTTCCGTGGCTCGTGAGATGGGCTGATCGGTGAAAACCTCTCGGCTTGGGAGCGGGGCTGTCAGAAGATCTTGACGTATCGGCGAAACGGGGCTACACTGCCTACTAAATATGTTGTGAGCATATCATTACAAGCACGCGACAAAGCGAGAGTGTCTGCTCGCGTTTGCGGTTGTGAAGCAGTCGCGGTGCAAGGAGGTGGGAGAAGCTCGATACAGGAGGACGAGTGGGGAAGTGATGGTCTGGTGTTTCTGTCAAGGAGGGAGTGCATGAAGCGGCTTCTCAGAACAGGCATTCTGGTTTGTGCAGCACTGCTGGTTGTCTTCGGAACCTTCGCAACGTATGCAGCTTCGGCGGACGGGGTGACGGTGGGTGTGGTCATCAACACTCTGAGGCATCCCTACTATGTGCAGCTTGTGGACGCGTATCGAACCGCTGCCAGGGATCTCGGGATCGACATTATCGTTAAGGATCCGGACGCGGACTCGAACCGACAAGTATCGATGATTCAGGAACTGATCTCCGTCCAGCAGGTCGACGCGCTCTGTGTGGACCCGTGCGTTCCCGGAACGCTGGCAGGTGTGATTCAGGAAGCGACGGACCTTGGCATCCCCGTGATCACGGGCGCAGGTCACGCTGCCGGGGAGACATGCTTCGTCGGAAGCGACAACTACGTGGGTGGACGGATGGCCGGCGTATATGCAGGTCAGTGGCTCCAGCAGAACGTCATCGGTCGCTCCCCGGTGATCGCCATCGCCGAGTCGACACGCTATCCGATCCCCAACCTGCGCATTGCAGGGTTCCTCGAGGGGATCAACGAGTTCGTTTCGGATGCGGTCGTCGTAATCCGAGATACAGA
>CAZKPU010000010.1:7208-22607 GCA_964554715.1 uncultured Thermotogae bacterium
TGGATGCGATGGCGAAGGTCGAAGATATCCTCTCGCAGTATGACCGAGTCGATTGCACGTTCGGGATCAATGACGCCGCGTCATTGGGCGCGCTGGCCGCGTGTGAGTCGAAGTTCGGCGCAACGGACATGGTCGCATGCGGATTCGACTGCGATCCGGACGGGATCGCGACCCTTCAATCGCCCGAACACACAGCGTTCATGGCGGATGTTGCGCAGTACCCGTACTTGATTGCGCGGATCTCGCTCGTCCAGGCAGTGAAGGCCTCGCAGGGAGAGGACGTGCCTGCGCGGATCTGGGCGCCCTGCCAGTTGGCGACAAGAGACAACGTGAATGAGATCTTGAGCTCGCCTCCGGCCATGGATGACAGCTACGTCAATCTCTAGCCACTAGAGAGTCCGAGCGAACGCCCGGGGTGGAGCAGCGTGAATCCGCGCGGCTTCACTTCGGGCTTCTTAGCACCAGAAGAGAAGGAACACATGGGGAATTCGTGCGACGCTTTGCTGGATGTCAGAGGATTGACCAAGCGTTTCCCGGGCGTTGTCGCCTTGAAGAACGTGGATTTCGATGTACGGGAAGGGGAGGTCCACGCGCTGCTCGGCGAGAACGGTGCAGGAAAATCGACGCTGATCAAGATCCTCGGCGGAGTCTTGCAGCCCGATGAAGGACAGGTGGCGTTCTGCGGCAAGGAACTCCACGGAATCGACCCTCATCGTGCCCAAACACTGGGGATCGGCACGATCCATCAGGAATCGGAACTAGCGCTTCCGTTGAGCGCTGCCGAGAACATCTACATGGGACGGATGCCTGCTTCGGTCAAAGGCGTGATCGATCGCCAAAGGATCTTCCGCGACGCTCAGCAGTGGCTTGACACCGTGGGGGCGAAGTTCAGCGCTCGACAAGCGGCCTCCGACCTGAGTATCTCGCAGCGGCGGCTGGTGGAACTGGCACGTGCCGTATCGATGGATGCAAAGCTGCTCATCATGGACGAACCAACCACGGTCTTCACCGACGAAGAGGTCGACACATTGTTTCGCATCATCGGTGAGCTCAAGGAGCGTGGTGTGGCCACCATCTACATCTCGCACCGGCTTCAGGAAATCTACGAGATTGCGGATCGAGTCACCGTGCTTCGTGATGGTGAGAAGATCGGAACGCTTGACGCATCCGAGGCGACGGAAGAGACGCTGATCAAGATGATGGTCGGGCGCCAGCTCAGCCAGGTTTACCCGGAGCGTGAGGAGATCGATTCATCGGGTGAGCTGCTTCGAGTCGAGAACCTCACACGCCGTGGCGTCGTGGAGGATGTCTCGTTCACGGTGAACGCGGGAGAGATTGTCGGGTTGTCGGGGCTGGTCGGAGCGGGTCGCACATCGATCGCCAACATCCTGTTCGGTGCGATGAAGGCGGACCACGGGGAGATCCACCTTCGTGGTCGGAAGATCCGAGTGCACTCTCCTGCGGGTGCAATTCGCCATGGGATCGGCTATATCACGGCCGACCGCAAACTGGACGGGCTCCTTCTGATCAAGTCGATCCGCGAGAACGTGTCCCTCGCTTCGCTGAAGGCGCTTCAGCGCCTGTCGTTCATCGCTCGTGGCAGGGAGAAGCAAGCCGCCAGGAAGTTCAAGGACATTCTCGGGATCAAGACGCCGAGTATCGAGCAGATCGTTGAGAACCTCAGCGGAGGCAACCAGCAGAAGGTCGTGTTTGCACGGTGGATGCTCGCCAAATCCGATCTGCTGATTCTCGATGAACCCACCGTGGGGATCGATGTCGGCGCCAAGCAAGAAATCTACCGCTTGATGAGCGGGATCGCCGCCGAGGGACGGGGCATCCTCATGATCTCGTCAGAGCTTCCGGAGCTTCTGGGAATGTGCGACCGGATTCTGGTGATGCGCGAGGGTCGGATCGTGCATGAGATCAGTAGGGAAGAGGCGACACAAGAGGAGATTCTCTACTACAGCGCCGGGTTCCATGAGGCGAATCGCGGCGGTTCGGAAGGAGCAGAGGAATGCGAGAGGACATGAAGGGGCCAGGAGAGCAGGCGATGCCTGCGACAACGGCGAAGGACCATCTGATGAAGGTGGGAGGCTACCTGTGGACGAACCAGAAGCCGCTGCTGGTTCTGATCCTGATCGCAATCGTGTTCGCGTTCTTGTCCGAGCACTTCTTTACGTTCAACAACCTGATGAACGTGGCGCGTCAAGCGTCCATCGCCGCGCTGCTGGCTGCAGGAATGACGCTCGTCTTGACCTTGGGGGACATCGACCTGTCGGTGGGCGCCAACGCAGGATTCTGCGGAGTGATTGCCGCGTACCTGTTGAAGCATGGTGTCGCAGCGCCGTGGACCTTCTTGATGGTTCTGGGTGTCGGCGGGTGCGTGGGCTGGATCAACGGTTTCTTGGTGACGAAAGTTCGGATTCCGTTCTTCATCGCAACGCTGGCGACGATGTCCGTGTTGACCGGAGCCGGGTTTCTGATCACCGGTGGCTATCCGATCTCGCTTTTGCCCGCTTCGTGGAAGCCGTTTGGTCGAGGGGTCATCGGTGGGCTGCCTGTTCCGGTTCTGATCATGTTGATCGTTTTCGTCGTGCTGCAGTTGATGCAGAGCCGAACCACCATCGGGCGGAACATCTACGCGGTCGGTGCCAACGAAAGAGCCGCGCGGCTGTGCGGCATCAAGACCGACCGGGTTCGCCTTTTCGCCTACACGCTGTGCGGTGTCCTTGCGGCGCTTGGAGGGATCGTCATGAGTTCCCGGTTGGATTCGGGAGATCCCACCGTCGGGGCAACGTTCCTGTTGACGCTCATCGCCGCGCCGGTGCTCGGTGGAACGAAGCTGTCGGGGGGGATCGGCACGATGTTCGGGACCCTGGTCGGCGTCTTCGTCCTGGGGGTTCTCAACAACATCATGAGCCTGATGAACCTTAATTCCTACTGGCAGGAAGTGGTTCGGGGCGCAATCATCCTGGCGGTCGTGGTGCCGCAGATCGAGCGACGTCGGCGCTAGATCGGATGGGTTTGGCCGCCCCGCCTCTGCTGACCGATCGGGTCGCTGGGCCGGAGTGGCAACACAGAAGAGGAGTGCAACATGACCGGAGGAGTTTGGGGAAGAATCCTTCACGTAAACCTGTCGACGCGCAGCGTCAAGGTTCTGGAGCCGGAAAAGGAGAGACCGGGATACTACCGGCGCTACTGGGGCGGCGGGTGTATGGGGGCGCAGCTGATGCTGGAGCACTCGGATCCCGGCAAGGATGCGTTCGACCCCGGCAACGCCATCGTGTTTGCTGCGGGACCCCTGACAGGGGCCGCGGCGCCAGGTGTGGCGAAGTACGTTGTTGTCTCGAAATCTCCTCTTTCGGGCGCCATCGCCGAGGCTGCCGGCGTCGGCGGGTGGGGCCGTGGTTTGAAGCGGGCTGGACTGGACGCGATCGTGGTTGTAGGGCAGTCGGAGACCCCTGTTCAGATTGTCGTGAGGGACGGGACGGGGACGATCGAGAGCGCCGAGGGAACGTGGGGAAAGACGACATCGGAAACGACCGACGTCGCGTCGAAGGGCGAAGATCAAGCTCACGTTTTGTGCATCGGCCCCGCCGGCGAGAACCTTGTCCGGTACGCGTCGATCGTCAGTGACCGCTACTACGCGAACCTTCGCGGTGGGTTGGGCGCGGTCATGGGCGCGAAGAAGCTGAAAGCGTTGGTGGCGGTCGCATCGCTTGAGCCGCCCGTAGATGATGAACAGGCGATGCAGGAGATTGCGTCCGACTTCGAAGCGCACTTCCTGGAGCATCCCGTCAATGGAGCGGTTCATGCCATGGGAATGGGGGCCTTCTACGAACCCCTGAATCAAGGGGGGTTCACGTCGTCGCTGAACGGGAAGACGACGTCTCTCGAGGATGTCAGCGCCGTTTCGGGAGCGAAGATCCACGAGGAGCTGTTCGATCGGCGGGTATCGTGTGCAGGTTGTCCTGGAGGCTGTCCGCGGATTGCCAAAGCGCATGAAGCGCTTGGGAGCAGCGGCGGTTACCGCAGCCCGGAACTCGAGCTGCTGATGGCGATCGGGAACGGCTGTGGCATTCAGGACCTAGCACGGATCGTGACGGCAAATGAGCGCTTCCTGGATCTAGGAATCGACTACGTCTCCTTTGGGGTGACACTGGCTGCTGCGATGGAGTGCTTCGAGACAGGCTCTCTGGATGAAGATCGGACCGGCGGGCTGCAAGTGCGGTTCGGGAACGCCGAAATCCTTGTTCCGCTCATCGAGCAGACTGCACATCGAGAGGGCTTCGGTGACCTTCTTGCCGAAGGAAGCCTACGTCTGACACAGAGCCTCTCCGGCGAGGCGGTTCCCGTGGCGATGCAGTGCAAGGGAATGGAGCTGCCGCTGCATGATCCGAGGATGAAGCCGATGCTTGGTCTGTCGTATGCGGTGTCACCGGCGGGGCCGGATGACCTCTCCGTCGAGCACGACTCGGACTTCGACATGAACGCTCCGGCGTTGTTCTTCGAGCGATCGGCGACGCTTGGCATCGCCGAACCGCTGGAAACCACGGATCTGGGGCCGCGGAAGGTGCGGATGATGAGGATCCTCGAGGACGTGTTCAGCTTCATGAACAGCGCCGGGATCTGCAAATTCGCGGCGGTCCCGTGCAGGTATTTCACGTTCTCGCAACTTACGAGGCTGGCGGAAGCGGTCACGGGGTGGGAAGTGAGCCTTTGGGAGCTCATGCGGCTCGGAGAGCGGCGGATCGCCTTGCAGAAGGTCTTCAACGGGCGAGCCGGGCTCAGGCCGGAGGCCGACGCGCTCCCTGCCCGCGTGTTCGAGGCGATCGAAGGCGGGCCGCGAGACGGTGTGCGGATCGATCACGATCAATTCGAGCAAGCCAAGGCCATGTACTACGAGATGCGAGGCTGGGATCCGCAAAGCGGTTTCCCTACGCTGGTGAAGCTGGTTGAGCTGGGGATCGATGAGTATGCGAACGTCTAGTAGGACGGATGTTCGCGCTGCGGCGATCTCTAGCGCCTGCATCGCACGACGGCAAAGATTCTGATTCGGGAACCACGGAGGTGGAGTGTGAAGAAGTACCTTTTGGCCTACGACCTCGGAACCACCGGAAGCAAGGCCAGCCTGTTTGACGCGCAAGGTCAGCTGCTGGCAAACAGTTACGATGAATACGATACCGACTACTCCGAAGGAAACCGGGCGGAGCAGAACCCGCAGGACTGGTGGGAGGCCGTCTGTGACTCGACGCAGCGGCTTCTTGCCGAGACAGGAGTGAACCCCGGAGAGATTGCCGGGATCTCCTTTAGCGGTCACATGATGGGCTGCCTCCCCGTTGACAAACAGGGGACTCCGCTCCGAAGCTGCATCATCTGGTCGGACAACCGCAGCGTCGAGCAAGCACAGCATCTGGTCGAGCAGGTGGGGGCGGAGGAAGGGTACAGGATTACAGGCCACCAGCTCCTTCCGTGCTACTCGGCAGCGAAGATCATGTGGGTGCGGGACAACCAGCCGGAGATCTTCGAGAAGACCCACAAGTTTCTGCACGTCAAGGACTACGTCGCCGCGAGGTTCACAAAGGCATTTGCCACGGACTATTCAGACGCATGCGGGATGAACCTGTTCGACTTGGAGAAGCACGACTGGTCGGAGGCCCTGCTTCGTGCAAGCGGAATCCCGCTCGAGAAGCTTCCCGACGTCCATGCATCATCCGACGTCATCGGCGAGGTGACCGCGGAGGCGGCCAAAGAGACCGGCCTGTGCGCAGGGATTCCTGTCGTCATCGGCGGCGGCGATGGTCCGTGTGCCGGAGTGGGATCGGGGGTTATCGCTGAAGGGCTTGCCTACAACTACTTCGGGTCGGCTGCATGGATCGGAATCGCCTCAAGAAAACCCGTCTACGACCCGCAGATGAGAACGTTCAACTTCATCCACCTGGACAAAGATCTCTACATGCCGGTGGGGGCTTCAAACAACGGCGGATATTCCTATCAGTGCTTCCGGAATGCGGTGTGGGAGTCGGAGATGAAGGCGGCGGAGAACCTGTCGCTGGACGTGTTCGACCTTATGGAGCTGCGAGCCCGCAAGGTTCCGCCGGGTGCCAACAAGCTGTTGTACCTGCCGTTCATTCGTGGCGAACGTTGCCCGTACACGAACCCCAACGCCCGGGGAGCGTTCATCGGGCTGACCCCGAATCACTCCAAAGCCGACATGACGCGCGCCGTGTTGGAGGGCGTCGTCTTCAACCAACGGATCATTCTTGACGCGCTCGAGCAGCAGGGGGCTGCGGTCAAGGAAATGTGGGTGATCGGTGGAGGAGCCAAGAGCACGTTGTGGCGGCAGATCATGGCAGACATCTATCGGAAGCCGATCATCCAACCGCGCCTTCTCCAAGAAGCAAACTCGTTGGGAGCGGCCATTGCGGCGGGTGTCGGGGTAGGGCTGTTTGACAGTTTCGAAGCCTCGAAGGGGATGGTGGAGATGGTTGCGCGTCAGGAGACCGACGGATCGGTGGCCGAAGCCTATGAAGGCGTCTATGGTGTGTTCAAGGAGGCGTATGAGCAGTTGGTGCCCGTCTTCGAGTCGCTGGCGCATTTGGCGTAGGCGCCGGGGGCACAACGGTGATGCGTTGCCGAAACGTGGAGAGCGTAGCGGGAAGTAGTTCGGTGTCCTAGCTTCCTTTCATGTTGTCCGCGGGGAATGAAGGACATGGCACGCAGGGCGGACGGAGCGCGAAGGGATCCGAAAGGGTGTGTGGCAGGCGGGAATTGCTTACCGCGGATGAACCGAAGGGGAGCCGGGCAAAGCGCAGGCGTGGCCGAGCGCTGTCCGGCTCCTTCTTGCGTTGGCCCGAACTTGAAACGGTGCTTCGTTCCTATCGTGAGGTGTTGAAGAACGACCGATCGATGCCTCTCCATTGGCAGGTCGAACAGGCGCTGAAGAAGACGATCTGTTTGCTGGAGGGAGGGGGAGAAGAGCTGTTCTTCAGCGAACGCGAGATCGCGGAACTGCTATCGGTGAGTGCCTCGACAGCGAGTCGAGCGATGAAGGCGTTGATCGCCGAGGGGTGCGTTCGAAGGCGGCGCGGGAAACGGGGGTATGCAGTGGTTCCGGCTCCGATCGTGATGCATCTGGAGCGCAACAGTGTGAAGCCGGACCGGATAGCAACGGATGCGGTGTCTGAGGTGTTGGTGGAAGCGGTTTCAAGGAGAGTGATGGGGGGGGCGAGCCTGTCAGGCGGTTGACAGGCTGGGAAGGCGATGTCCTTGAGCTCGGTCAGCTGGGGCGTTGGGAAGGAAGGCCGGTGATGTTTGGCAGAATCTATCTTCCAATGCGCAGGTTCCCAGGGATCGCGGAGGTCAGCGATTCGAGGCTTGTAGTCGAGACGGCACCATGCATCGCGAAGCAGTGGGGGGTACGGGCAATCGAAACGGTTGAGGAGACATCGATATCGCGTGCCGGAGCGGAAGAGGCGGAACATCTCGAGGTTGCGCTATGGAACCCGTGCCTTCTCGTGACGCGAACCCTGTACGAGCTTGGGAATGAGCAAGGCGCGTTCGTCCATTCCAGGACGTGGATCGCCGGTGGAATCGCCACCAGCGTAAGACGACCGCCCGGTGATCATATGTGCGGAAAACGGTCAAGAATCGGTGAGATCGATGAGAACCGCGGCTCTAGTCCTTGACCAAGTGGGATCTGAGGACACAACGATCGCCGCGCAGCCGTGAGTCGAAGTACTCGACCGGGACTCCTCCGGCGGCGTAGGTCGAGCCCAGCAAGCGGAGGCATGGTTCCCACACCTGAACTCGCAGAAGCTCGGAGTCCTGCAAGGAGATATTCGTTGCGTGAACCTCACGATGGGCACCCATCACGCGAACGGCACAATGCATCTCGATCAAGTGATAGAGATCCTCCTCGAACACAGAATCCGGGAGTTCGGCGATCGCAGCAAACGTTGGGTAGGGAAGGAAGGAATCGACAACAAGAAGCGGTTCCTGCCCGACGAAACGGAGGCGTCTGAGCCAGACGACCTTGGAGCCGGGGGCGATCTTGAGCTCTTTCGCGGCGACCTGGGGAGCCGGCCGGATGGCCTTCTCGAGAAGGGAGGTCCGGTGATCCACGTGCTCCTGCTCAAGCATCGCTCCGAAGCTCATCAGCTGTTCCATGAAGATGAGCGGCACGTCATGTCTTCCCTTCACAACGGCTCGCTTGCCTCGGTGGCGTTCGAGATACCCCTCGTCGAGCAAGGACTTCATCGCCTTATTCACGGTGGGGCGGCTGATTCCGAGTTCCGTAGCGATCTCCTCTTCGCTGAAGAAGGAATCTCCGGCCGAGAGGTCCCCTTCGTCAATGAGATGCTTCAGCACGAACTGAACCTGGTAGTAGAGCGGTAGCGCTGCGTCATCTTTCAGGACAGACCTATAGGACGACAACGCATGGGGTTGGCTTGGCATATCAGTCATTCACAGAACCTCCGATGGGCTTGTCATGTGATGCCTCGATATCATCCCTTCACTCGACATTGTCTCTAACGTATTCCGTAGTCTACCGTCCGATGCGTGAGGATGCATCGGAAAGGGTAGCATAGATGTGATCCGGAGGCCCAACGACCGTGTCTTCATCTTCGGCCGTGGAGACACCGGTGAGGACAAGAACGAAAGAGACCCCGATGTGACGCGCGGCGCGTCCGTCGTTGGGGAGAGAGTCACCGATGAGTGCGACCCTCTCCTTGGGAGTTGCGGCGACCTCTAACGCCAAGTCCACGGCCGCACCGTGGGGTTTGCCGGCGATCGCAGCCGGCTTGAAGCCCATCCCGCGAAACGCGCCGACCAGGCTGCCCGCGCCGGGCATCGTTCCGTTGGCGGCGGCGTATACGGGAGCTTCATCGGTGACGACCAACGAAGCGCCTGCGGCCAAGATCGGCAGTGCGCTGGCCAGTGATGCATAGCTGAAGCGGTCGGTGAAGCCAACCAACACGGCATCCGCAGGACCGGATGTCACGACGTGATGGCCCAGGGTTGTCACGTCATCAGCCAGCGCCTGCTCACCGATCACGTAAACGCGGCAGCGTCCGAACATGCGGTGGAGCTCCACGGCGGCTGCATGGGAGCTTGTGACGACCTGATCGGCGGAAAACGGGATCCCCGAGGAACGTACCCGCCGTGCGATCTCCGTACGAGCGCATGTCGAATTGTCGGTGAGAACGACAAGCTTCTTGCCGGCAATGCAAGCGGCATGGAGAAAGCCAGAAGCCCCGGGCAGCAGCGAGGCTCCCCGGCTGAGGGTTCCGTCCATGTCCAAGATGAACGAATCATAGCGGTCGAACAGATCGATCGGGGTCAGTTCTCCTCCTCTGAGGCGCGGGCGAGATACGAGAGAATGATGTCGGCTGTCCACCGAGCAACATGTCCGACCACACCTTCGGCACACTTGATGTGGCCTCCGGCAGCCCTGAACTTGTCAGCTTCCGTGGGGTTCCACAAGTCGACGCCGATGCCGACGACGCGCTCTTGTACCTTACGGCACTCGAGAGTGTCGTAGGATGCCTCATACCGTTCGATGAGGTCCTTCACGAGTGCGAAGTTTTCCCAGCGGAGACGCTTGGGATCCTTCATGTTGTCGCGATCGCGGCCGACAATCAGCCCGATGGAGATGATCCCACCGGAAAGAGCCCCGCACGTTCGACCGGTGCATCCCATTCCGCCTGAGAAGCCGGTTGTCGCGCGGAACGCTGCCGGAGCATCGATGTCGAAGACATCCATGACGGCGGCGACAACGCACTGCGCGCAGCCGTGGTAGTCCTTCTCGTACTGAATGGCCTTCTCAACAACTGTGTCAATGATCTGAGCGTTATTCATGATTGTGTCTCTCCTGCAACACAGCGGCCTACGTCGGAGGAGTGCGCTTGACATCGGAACGGAGCACGCCAAGAGAGCCCTTCAGGTATGAGATGAACCTCTCGACCGGTTGGCCGTTATCATCAAACGATGTTCCCGACAGCCGCAAGCATGGATCCCAGAGAGGGATCCCAAGAAGTTTCGTTTCGTCAATCCCGGAGCGAACAGCCATGACTTCACGTTCCGCGTGTCGAACGCATACGTCGAACCGCCGCTCCAATAGGGAGTAAAGATCCGTATCGAACTCCGAGCAGTCCAGCGTCATCAAGTCACCGAACGTGGATCGAGGAAGATACGAATTGACAAACAAGATCGGCGTATCATCCACGAACCGAAGTCGGCGGAGGTAGATCACCTCAGCCTCATCGGTTCGCAGTGCCTTTCGAAGCTCTGACGTAGATGGAACGATCTCCCGAGAGATCAGCGCCGTGCGGTAAGGCTTCTCAAGCCTCTGGAGCATCTCTCCGAAACTGATCAGCTCTCCCATGAACACGAGTGGGACCGATTGCGAACCACGAACCAAAGCACGCTTTCCACGCTCGCGCCGGATGTGTCCCTCGGCGATGAGTTCACGCATAGCACGACCCACAGTCGGCCGGCTCACGGCCAGGGATTTGGCGATCTCCTCCTCGCTGAAGAACTCGGAATTGGGAGCAATTTCGCCGCTATCAAGGAGATCCAAGAGAACCTGTTTGACCTGATGGTAAAGCGGGAGCGCTCCACCCTGATCAAGCATGTCGCGGAACCTCAAGAGCAGCCGTGCATTGTCAGTTTGTGAACCCATCATAACAAGAGTCTACCCCCTCTTTCGGTCCTGCACAAAGTCCTTGGCTTTGCGCAAGAACACGTGATTTAGGGTGTGTCTCACCTCGATTCAAGCGACCTTGACCTCCGAGTGAAGGTCCGTGCCGTCAAGCCTGCACGGAGAATACGGGACGAGGATCGGCGAAGAATCGTGGAAGAACGAGGATGTCAGGATTCTTCTTGCCGACCACATCTATTGCGATCTTGAGAGCAGCATCGAAGTCAGGCGCAGGCGTCAATCCATGCTCGCGGATGAGACCGGGGAGGACATCGCCGGCAACAATCGAAGCCGCCGTGAGCTTCCAATGATGCGCTGCATCTGCGCACATCATGATGCTGTGCTTCGGGCTGAATGCATAGTGATGCTTGTAGGCCCTGACGTATTCCGGATGGTTGGCGAAGTAGTCGCGATGCATGAAGAACTCTTCCACATCGAAACACTCGCGGAAAAGCTGCAGGGCTTCGTGGTCCGCCGGGCGATGCTTCGAGATGATTCCCCGGCATTGAGCGAGCGAGATCAATGCACCGCCATCGCGAAGAAGAGGGCGGTTCTGAGCCATGCGAAGGACCTGCGAGAACGTTCCAAGACAGCCGGGGTTGTCGCTCGTGTCGTAGCCCAAATCATGGGCAACGCCGTTGACCACGATATCGAACTGGGGCACATCCACGACGTAGTTCTCATCGGCACGGGGATACTCCACCTTCTCCAGCTCCGGCACGTGACCGGCAAAGATGTCAATGATGCCGTTGCCCGGCCCGACAAGTGCATCGACATAGAAGACTCTCTTGCCGGTGACCTTCTCGATCAAGGCGTGCGTGGCCAGCTTGTGCTGCCGGTAGATATTCTTCTCGGGCAAGTACTCGGCATGAAGCACGTCGAGCGTCTTGTAGATCGAGTAGGCATGAAGAGAATCAAGTGTGCGGTGCGAAGCAAGGCCGATCGATACGCCCTGTCCGGCATACCCGCCAAATCCGAGGGGTTTGATCGTACCGACGTAGATCAGGTGGTCGGAATCCACCAAAGCGTGATCGTACTCCACATGATCTCCGTACTCGGTGACGCCGAGGAAGACGTTGCCGTCGATGCAATCATGGTTACGGATCCGGCTTGTCGCGCCGTCGAACGGACAGAACCGATCGAAGACGGCGTCTCCGAGAAGATTGCGGAGCTCAAACACGGTGCACTTGCGATGGCCTCCGACCGCGCAGACCAGATCGATCTTCTCATCAGGGACCCCGATGCGGTTCAGTTCCTCCAGAAGGATCGGCATGATCGTCTTGAGGGGAACCGGATGTTTGAACCCATCATCAAAGGCGATGGTGACGGTATTTCCAGGCCGAACGAAATCGGCAAGCGGCTCCATTCCGATCGGGTTGGCGAGCGCACTCCGAACAGCGGCTTGTGGGTCGGGGTGAAGCGTCATCTCCGGGTATTCCGGCGTTCCGTAGCGAAGTACGGTGGCGGAGTCCGGCACCGAGATCTCTTTCCATGTGTTCGCGTACTGAACCGTCACTTTCTTCACGTGAAGGCCTCCCTGTTTTCGCTTTGTCGAGGTTTACGTTGTACCAATTCCAGCAGATTTCCGTCGGGATCCACAAGGTAAGCGATTCGCCACCCGGCACTTGTGCTGCGATTCTCCAGCACAGCAACGCCGGCATTTCGCAAGCGATGAAGCTCACGAGTGAGATCGGTGGTGGAAAAAGCCAGGTGAGGGAATCGAATCACCTTGGATCGCTGGTCCGGGCTTGAGTCGGGAAGGATCTCGATCCGTTGTCCGGCCGTATCGAGGAGAAACACAATCGGCGGGCGAACGTCACTGGACAGAAGGTTCTCTCTTCGAAGTCCGAACCACTCCTCATACCACGACGCCAGAGCGAGCGGATCTGCGGCTCTCAGTGCGATGTGGTCGATCTGCATCGTTCATCTCTCCATTAGGACAGCTTGTAATGATATGCTGACATCCTGTACCAGTAGTGTATACGCTGAAACGGCTGGGATCAACAGGGAAGAATGTGCGGTGCTAAAGCGATTCACGCGCATTTGGACCATTGACAGAAAGGGGTCTGATCTGTAAGATTGTTAAGATGTTATTGCAAGCTAGCAAGACAGTGGGGAACAAGCTCTGTCACGGGGCCGAAAGATCCGGGTGGCAGAGGATTCTAGATAGCGGTTTGCGAAAGACGAGGCGAGAGGAAGCACGCGCGGATGTGCTGCTGTCGAGAGAGCCTCGAGAACAAAGAAGGAGGAGAGAATGGAACAACAGATAAAGATCGCGCCAAAAGACATGCCCAAGTACATCATCACCTCGCTGATCGAGGCCGATGTTACCAAGGATCACATCCAGGATTTCCTGACATGCGTCAAGCCACACGGGTTTCTCTCTGTCGCTGTGGATCTTCCGTTTGTCGACATGGCAGTGGACTTTCTGAAGGACGTTGACACGCGCGTGACCACGGTGTCTTCGTATCCCCTCGGTGGGATGACGACGGAGACGAAGCTGAATCAAGTTGCGTTTGCGAGGGAACACGGAGTGTTTGATATTGATGTCTCCATGAACTACTTCGCGATCAAGTGCGGGAAGTTCGCAGATGTCGAAGACGAGGTCCGCCGGATCATGGGCGAGGCGCAGTCCGTCAAAGTTGTACTGATCCCTCAAGTCGGCATTCTCACGAACAACGAGAAAGCCAAGACGGTTGAGGCGCTGCTCAAGGGAGGATGTACCAACATCAAGACCGGTTCGGGCTTCGGATGGACGACGGAGGTCGAGGATGTTGTGTTCCTGAAGCGCAAGTTTGGCGATGACCTGCACATCGAAGTCGCGGGCGGCGTGCGAACGTACGACGATGCAATGGCGATGATGAACGCGGGAGCGGAGATCCTCCATTCCAGTACGGCGTTCAAGATTTGCGGCATCGACGAGAAACTGGCGTACCAAAAGCAGGGGTGATAGGCATGAACATCGATCGCAAGGCGTTTGCAGGAACGATTGACCACACGTACCTCAAGATCGAGGGAGGACCTGGGGAGATCAAGCGCATCTGCTTGGAAGCCGAGAAGTTTGGCTTCGCTTCGGTGGCCGTCTATCCGAGCGTTGTTCCGATGGCGGCGAAGCTTCTCCGCGGTACGCCGGTTCAGATCTGCGCTGCACTTGGATTCGATCTTGGTACGTACACGCCGGATCAGAAGGCATTCGAGACGCGAGACATCATCGAGAAAGGTGCAACGGAAGTCGACTTGGTGATGAACGTGGCTGCGGCGAAGATGAAGGAGTGGGGACTGCTGGAAGAAGAGTTCGGCAAGTTCCGCGAGGCCGCTGGCAAGACGACGGCGAAGATCATCCTCGAGACGTATCTGCTGACGGACGAGGAGAAGGTTAAGGTGTGTCAGCTGGCGAAGGCGGCAAAGCTCGATTTCGTCAAGACCTCAACAGGTTTCCGGAAGGGAACGGCCGACAAGCCGGGCGGTGCCACGGTTCATGATGTCAAACTGATGGGTGAGACGGTTCTCCCGGACGTGCGTGTCAAAGCGGCGGGCGGAATCCGCACACTGGATGATGCGCTGGGTTTGATCGAAGTCGGAGCGACTCGCCTTGGCTGCAGTGCAGGTGTGCAGTTGATGGAAGCGTACGACAAGCGCTTCGGTTAGGCGGAAACCAACCAGGAAGCACGTACGGTTTCACGAGAAGAAAGAAGGGGCGGCGGTGAAACGCTTCATATGAGGCGGTTCACCGCCGTTCTTGTTGTGTGGCCGGTTTCGCACGCGGGCAGCAACGGTGGATGGACCGCCTGATCGTGTACCTGATGCGGATCCGATGAGGCGAGCAGGTTCTGGTGTCAAGGGACCGATGGAGTGCTCGTCAGCAGAGCGGATCGCGAGGCGAGGAGAACCGCAACCGGGTCCTCGTGGGCACCCGGTGGACTCGGTTGCGGCCGAAAGCTTGTCGCCAGGCGTTTAGGAACGGCTGGAGAGTTCGACGATCATGTCGCAGCCGGATGTGCTGTGGATGAACGAAGCGCCCAGCTCAAGAAGGTGGATCGCGTCATCGAGCTTGCGGATGCCGCCGGATGCCTCAAGAGAGACATCATCTCCGAACGTCCGCTTGATGAGCGTGATGTCCTCGGGAAGGCAGATGCCGCCGTGGCCGTTGGTCTTGACTCCGGAAATCCCCGACTCAAGAAGCAATTCAGTGATCCAGAGCTTCTCTTCGTTGGTGAGGATGTGGTACTGCGGAATCACGATGATGTCGAGTCTGCCGGCAACGAGATCCTTCATGGCGTCGAGTTCGCGCTTCAGCTCGTCTGCATCCCTAGACTTGATCGCACTGAAGTTGAGCGATGGATTGATCTCGTCGAAGCCATGGGCCAGCGCGAAGCGGATTTGGTCGAGCTTCGTCTCAAGGGTCATCCCGCCGAGCGGATACCCGACGGCGGCGGTGATCAGAACGCCGGTTCCGGCGAAGAGCTCCTTGGCAAGCGGAAGGAACGGCATGTCCACGGCATAGGCGCTGATCGGATAAGGCTTGACTCTAGAGATCGCTTCGCGAACGACAGATTCCGTCACATCCGTGCCGAGAATGCCCGTCTTGATCGTTGCTGCAAATTTCTCTGTGGTCCAATCCATTCGTCGCCTCCTACGAGCGAGCTGCACCAAGCAGCTCGTTCTGCGTATCTACGAGTGAGCTGCACCAAGCAGCT
>CAZKPU010000010.1:22707-31536 GCA_964554715.1 uncultured Thermotogae bacterium
AGCTGCACCAAGCAGCTCGTTCTGCGTATCTACGAGTGAGCTGCACCAAGCAGCTGTTCTACGATCGTCACGCCGGCGCTGGTTCCGAGCCTCGAGGCGCCCGCTTCGATCATCTGTTGAGCCTGCTTCGCGTTTCGGATGCCGCCGGATGCCTTGACCAAGGCGTTGCCGTTGACCACGGACTTCATCAGGTGAACGTCGTCAATCGTTGCGCCGCCGGTGGAGAAGCCGGTGGATGTCTTGACGAAGTCGATGCCCGCCTTCACGGCGAGTTCACACGCCTTCACCTTCTCGGAGTCGGTCAGAAGGCACGTCTCGAGAATCACCTTGAGAACATGGTCTTGAGTGGCCGAACGGAGGGCCTCCATTTCTCGCAGAACGTAGTCGTAGTCGCCGGCCTTGAGAGCGGCAACGTTCATGACGAAATCGATCTCCCCTGCTCCGTGATCAAGGGCGTCTCGGGACTCGAAGACCTTGTTCTCGATGGTGAACCCCCCGGTGTGAAAGCCGATCGCTGCGTCGACGGCTACGGAAGTGCCGGCGAGCAACGTCGCGCAACGAGCTACGTGGACCGGATGGACGGCCACGGAGGCAAAGCCGAAGCGGATGGCCTCAAGGCATGTACGTACGAGATCGCCGTAGCGGGCATCGATGTGAAGTTCCGTATGATCGATCATCGAAGCGATGTTCGATGAGGTCTCATGAGACACGTTTTGCTCCTTTCTTGTCGAAGGTAGGGGATGGTCCCTTGGGACCATCCCCGTGCTCGAAGGTTGTGTTTGGTTGAAAGAGCCGCCGATCAGCTGCTTGGACCCGTGTCGCTCTCCTCGGTGGCCTTCTCCCCTCGTCCGCGGAGGAAGATGCGGCGGACCTGCTCGCCGAATCGTACGCC
The DNA here is from genome assembly GCA_964554715.1 of uncultured Thermotogae bacterium. Taxonomy (GTDB): domain Bacteria; phylum Bipolaricaulota; class Bipolaricaulia; order UBA7950; family UBA9294; genus RXOA01. The sequence goes on from CAZKPU010000010.1 coordinate 23,600, forward strand.
GTTTCGTGAGGCGGCGACCTGGAGATTGATCACAACGGCGACTAGGATGACCGCTCCGAGCACCGCGTCCTGGATGTAGGCGTTGGTCCCGAGCAGCACCCGGCCGTCGTTGATGACGGCACGGATGCGGGATCCGATGACGGCTCCTCCGCTACTGCCGATTCCGCCTGCCAGTGCAGTGCCACCGATGACGGTGGATGCGATCGCATCAAGCTCATAGCCTGCTCCTTGCGTCGGGGAGACCATCCGAAGGAAGCAAAGCGAAACGATACCGGCAAAACCGGCGGCGAACGAAGTCAGTACGAAGTTCGTGATCTTGATGCGATCGGTATTGATCCCGGAAAGGCGAGCTGCACGGATATTGCCCCCGGTGGCATAGACCTTGTAGCCGAAAGTAGTCTTGCTGAGGAGAAGCCAGCTGATCAAGACGACAACAAGCAGCCAGATGATCGGCACCGGGAAGACATCTCCTAGGACCGCTCCCCCCATGATCTTGGCAATCAATCCGCGGTCGCCGAGAACACGGGGTCGGCTGCCGGAGACCACCAACACGATACTCCGAACGATCATCATCGTGGCCATGGTTGCAATGAACGATGGGATCTTCGCTTTGGTGACGACAAGACCGTTGAAAAGGCCGATGAAACAGCAGAAGACTAGCGCGATCAGGAAAGCGAGGATGGGGGCCATCCCCGCTTCCATCATGACGATGGCCGAGATTCCGCTGAGTGCGAAGGTGGATCCGATGGACAAGTCGAATTCGCCCGAGATGATCAGGAACGTCACGGCCATGGTCATGATTCCGAGCAGTGAGCTTTGCCGCAGCACGTTCATCAGGTTGTTGGGGGTGAAGAACGTGGACGTCGAGAAGCCAAAGAACAGCATGATGACAACCAGGGCCAGGAGCACCCCGGCCTCACGCATTGAGAAAAAGCGAGCTATCAGTTTCTTCATATCATCTATCCTCAGGGGTATCCGGAGAACTCATCCGAGTGCCGCTTGACGAAGAGGACACGGCAGCGCCGTCGGCGCTGGCCGCACATCCCCCGCCAAGACCTTGATGAACATTGATCTCGTGAACGACATTGGCAACGGTCACGTTGGCGCCGCGCAGTTCGGCAACGATCCGCCCATTGGACATAACCAGAATACGGGTGGCAACCTGAACAAGCTCCTCGGAGTCCAACGAAACATAGATCGCGGAGACACCGTTGCGGGCAAGCTCGAGGATCATCCTGCGGATCTCCATCTTGGCGCCGACATCGATCCCGCGTGTCGGCTCATCGAGAAGGAGGATGCTTGGTTGGGCAGCGAGCCACCTTCCGAGGAGAACCTTCTGCTGATTCCCGCCTGACAGGCTGGCCGCTTTGGCGAAGATCGACGGCGTGCTGACCTGCATTGACTGGACACACTCTTCGGCAACGCGGGATTCGGCACGCCGGTCAATGAAGCCCAAGGTCGCAAGATCATCAAGAACCACCGCCGACGCATTGGAGCGCACCGGTTGCTCGTAGAACAGCTCGTCCGCGCGTGATTCGCTGAGATACGCCATCTTGCGGCGGATGCCGCTGCGGGGAGTTCGGGGACGGAACGGCTCCCCGTCAAGGATAAGTTCCCCCTTCGTAGGGGGGTGAACGCCGAAGAGACACTCGAGAAGCTCCGTTCGGCCTGCGCCGCGCAGGCCGGCAAGCCCGAGGACTTCTCCAGGTGCAAGGTTGAACGTTATGTCTCGGAGTCCGAGTTGCTCTTGACACAGTCCGCAGACCCGCAGGCGTGGGCAGGAATCCTCAAGGTCTGTCTCGATCGCAAGTTTGGCATCTTCGATGGCATCCGTTGTTACGCCACAGCCGACGATCAGTTCGGTCAGTCGTGAGACGGACATGGTATGTTCGAGATTGTCTTCGGTGGAGACGAACTTGCCGTTGCGAAGCACGGTAATGCGGTCGCAGATGGCAATGACCTCATTCAGCCTGTGGCTGACGAAGACAAACGTAGTTCCCGCCGATCTGAGCTTACGGAGAACGCCGAACAACAGCGACACCTCGTCCTCGGAAAGCGAAGAGGTTGCTTCGTCGAGAATGACGAGCTTGGCTTCCTCCACAAGCGCCTTCGCGATCAGGATGAGCTGCCTCTCCGCTGCGGAACAGCGGGACACGGGGCGCCTCGGATCCAGGTCGATTCCCAGTCGGCGAAGCGTCTCCGCCGATCGCCGAACCATGTCTGCCCGATCGAGGAGAGGGCCGTGGTGAGGTGGGACCGGGTCGAGAAAGATGTTCTCGGCAACAGTGAGATTCTCACAGATCGGCACTTCCTGATGAACGATCTGGATACCGAGATTTTCGGCATCTCGTGGATCATGACACACGGCCGGACTGCCGTCGAAGATCATCTGGCCACTGTCGGGCGCATACACTCCGCCGGTGATCTTGATTAGCGTGCTCTTGCCTGCTCCGTTTTCGCCGATCAGACCGTGGATCTCATGTGTATCGATGGAGAACGAGACATCGCGGAGGGCATGGACGCCGCCGAAGGATTTGGTCATCCCACGGTAATCGAGGAGCCGGCGCTTCGGGCAAACGGCTTGTCCGCTGGCTGCTGCGTTCTTCTGCATCGTTTCCTGCGTCGTCATGATCGGCTACTTCGGGTCGATCTCGTAGCTTGTGGTCTGACGCCAGATCTTGCCGTTCTTGAACACAATCGTGTCGAACGCATCCTCGATCGTGCCGGCGTCGGAGTCCAGCGCCCAGCGAAGAAGCATGGTGTCGCCTTCAACGGTGATCCCCGCCTTCGGGTTGTCATACGGACGCATATTCGGCATCGCTGCGATGAGCTGCTGAAGGGCTCCAGCGATCTGATCGGGACCTTTGAAGACGCCGCCGACGCCGATCAAGACGGCATCATCGGTGTAGTCGAACTTCATTGCATCCACATCGCGGGAGAAGACGGCTTCGTTGTGATGATCAAGAATCTCTTGCGGGGTTCTCTCCATTTGTACGTCCTTTCCTATTAGGTCTTCATCAAGAGAAGAGGCGGACCGTCTTTGACGGCCCGCCTGTATGACACGGTTTACCGGTAGCCGGCAGCGATCAATTCAGTCAGGCCGAAGGCCTCAACATCCGCTCCCGTCACAACATGCCCACCGGTGTTCACGGAGGAGGGCTTGATGCCGAGCGTGTTCCACAGGTAAAGCTGCATGAACGAGAGGAACCCCTCGGAGTACGGGTGCTGGTCGATGGTGAAGGCCATCGTACCGTCGGCGAGCGCCCCAGCGACCTCTTCGGTGAGGTCGAAGCCGGCGGAGAAGACTTTGCCATCAAGACCGTTGTTGGAAATGAACTGAGCGGCAACCGGGCTTCCGGTTGTGTCAACGGCACAGAACGCCGCTACATCGGGGTTGGCCAGGTAGTAGCTCTCGACGGCACCGTATGCGGTGACGCGGTCGTGGGTGGTGTCGACGACGTCGATCTCCACGCCGACGGGTTCGAGCACCGTTCGGCCTGCATCCATGCGGTCTTCAAGAGACGTCTGACCTGGGTTCTCGGTGAGGAAACAGACCTTCTTGCCGGCAGGATCGGGACCAAGCAGCTCAAGGATGTATTCGCCCCAGGCGATCCCGGCTGCGTAGTTGTCCTGACCGATATACGCAAGGCCGTACTTCTCGGCGGCTTCGGTTCCGGTGGCCATGATGACGATCGGAATGCCAGCATCGATGTACTTCTCGATGACGGTGTCAAGGGAATTCGGGACAGCGACGAAAACGGCGACGCCGTCTACACCACTGGCGAGAAGGGTCTCAAGCACGTCAAGCTCTGCGGCGATGTCTCCGCCGGAGGGACCGAGGTGCTGGGCCTCAGCGCCGACCATCGCCGCTGCGTCCTTGAACCCCTGGAAAACGGGAACCCAGAACTGAACCGATGTCGCGATGGTGACCATCGCGAAGTCAAGCTGGCCGTCGGCCTGCTCATAGTCTGCAAGCGGGCTCTGTGCGCCGACCGCAAGGCTGCACACAAACACTGCCACTGCAAGAACTGCTACTACACTCTGAAATCTTCGCATTCAATGCCTCCTTCATCCGCCCTACTGTTGAATGATAGTACCGCTTTCGGTGAGAGAACGTGTGCTGCCAAGTTGAGGGTTGGAACCACCTCCTGCCTTCGACCGGCGAGCCTCGTGTTCGAGGTTGGAACGGCAAGACAGCATGCTGGGAATGGAAGCGGTATCGTTCCGGTTGAGATGTGGAGAGGACGGAACAACCCGTGGAACCACGATGCTTCATGCAAGCCAGCGTGGTCAGGCCCTGTTCTGCTACCTCGAAGCTGATCAGTCGTAAGGATCATAGGTCGTAAGGATCTCTTTACATCATTATATGATGATATCTCGCTCGAATCAACCGGCAAAGGAGGAGCAGGCACGGCCGTTGGCCGTGCCTGCTCTTGTGTGCTTGGAGCTACGGAAGGTCCATGGTATCGGACAACTACGTGACCCGAGCAAGCCGTGTGCAGAGATCGCTGATCGCAGCGACAGCGTCCTTGAAGATCGGCTTCAGCTGAGCATATCGTGCAGAGGCTTCCGGATTCGGCGTGGTACGGTACATGACCTCCGTCAAATCGTCGACTACCGAGAAGTCCTTCCAAAGACCGACGCCGACGCCTCCGATCATCGCTGCACCGAGGGCAGCAGCTTCCTGGCCGATGTTGCTGATGTTGACCGGAATCTCGAACACATCGGTGAGGATCTGCCGCCAGATGGGGCTCTTCCCGCCGCCTCCGACCAGACGCATTTCGGCAGGCGTGACGCCCCGCGTCCTGTAGTGATCGAGGATGAGGCCAAGATCAAGGCTGACGCCTTCCATAGCCGACCGGATGACGTCTGCTCGCGTATGAGACGGACCGATCCCCAGGTAGGCCCCCTTGAGGTCGGGGTTGTCTGCGTGGATATTTCCGCCGCCGGCGAAGGTACTGAGGAACATCAGCTGATTCGACCCGTGTGGCGACATTCCCGCTTCGACCTCCATCAACGAGAACGGATCGACGCCGAGCTGCTTGGCTGCCTGGACTTCGCTCTTGCAGATGACATCCTGAACCCATTGATAGGTGCTTCCTGCGGATTAGACACCCACTTTAGGGGTATTCATGCCGTGAAGGACGTGGCAGTAGTTGGAGATACGGACCTGGTCGCCGATGACCGGTGTATCACTCGCAACGGACATCCAACCGGACGTGCCGATGTAGGAGTAGATGCGGTTCTTGCTGACAACCCCGGCCCCTGCCGCTGTGCAAGGCACATCTTCACCGCCGACCACAACGGGAACCCCCGTCGGGAGTCCCATCTCCTTGGCTGGGGCGGGGAGCAACTCTCCGGCGACGTGTGTCGACGGGAAGACGTCAGGGAGTTTCTCGATCGGGAAATCGACCGCGGCGAGAAGCTCTTCGGAGTAGGCCATCTGGTGGATATCGAAGAAGCCGGTCAGCTGAGCATCGGACGGATCGGTCAACTGAGCGCCCGTCATGCGGAGGGTGATGTAGTCCTTTGTACCGAGGAACTTGTGGGTCTTCTTGAAAAGTTCGGGTTCGCTGTCTCGGTACCACATGAGCTTGAACCCGGAGTAGAAAGCGGGATCAAAGGCACAGCCGGTCTTCCGGTACCACTCGTCCAAGCCGATCTTGTCGATCAATCGAGCGGCTTGATCCGAACTGCGCGAGTCGAACCAGACCATCGTTGACTCTCGCAGCAGATTCCCTTCTTTGTCCACGGGCACATTCCCCATCCCGTGGCCGTCAAACGAGATGACGGCAACGTCGTTGACATCGATCCCCGTCTTGGCGATGACCTCGCGGGTCCCGGCGACGATCGCATTCCACCAATCCGTGGGCTTCTGCTCGGCCCAACGCGGTTGAGGGTATTCGGTCCCGTAGGCCTGGAACGACTTCCCAAGAAGTGTACCATCCCGGTCATAGAGAACGACCTTGCTTCCACCTGTACCCATGTCATGGGCGATGATGTACCGCTTTGCCATGCAAGCCTCCTTCTTGTTCGGTCGTTGCACGTGTTCCGGCGGCGACCTCCGTTTCTCTATCGGACCTCGGCCGCGCCAGATCCTTTGAAGATACGATAGCACTCTGTCATAACAACATTACAACCTAGCCGAGACGATTCTAGATCTCCGGGTTACACGTGTCAAGGGACGGCACGAAGAGGAGATTCACCTTCGCCGACGGTGTCGTGTGTGTCAAGGAAGCCGGAGTCGGCACACGCCGACGCCGTGAGGATTGGCAAGACGGCAGCTACAATCGCGGCACGTTTCGCGGGAGATGGGGACGATTCCCGCTGCCGCGGCGCTCGAAACGAGGAACTGGAGCCCTGGGTAGAATGACAAAGAAAAGAGATCAAGAGTGGCCGCGAACCATCCAAGAAGGGTTCGCGAGAAGTGTCAATCGATACCCGAACCGTATCGCAGTACGCAACACCCGTCTTCAGCCAGGCGAGGCCGAGGCGGTAACGTATGAGGAATTGAACGCGATGGTTGAGCGCCTTGCTTCGGCTCTTGCCGTTCGTGGTGTCGCCAAAGGAGATCGGGTCGTGATCCACGCCCGTCCTTCGATTCACTATGCCGCAATCTTCCTGGCTGCTGTGCGGCTCGGTGCATGGATCGTGCCGCTTGACCCTCAGCTCCGACGTACCGAACTCCGGGGTTTGATCGAGAAGGCAGATCCGGAGATGGTGTTTACATCAAGTGGCGACGCCGAAGGAATCCGCGACATCGCGTCGCAGATTGTCGAACTGGATGCTGCCGGTGAGCGGGGGTTCGCGGCGCTTCTCTCAAGCGGAGGCGTTCCGATGGAGGAGATCATCGTATCCCCCGATGACACGGCCGTTTTGGCGTTTACGTCAGGAACCACCGGACAAGCCAAGGGAGTGGTCTTGTCGCATCGCAATCTGGTGGCGGATGCGTTCCTTTCATCGACCGTCATGCCGATTACGGAGCAGGATGTGTTCTTGAGTATTGCGCCCTGGCATCATCTACTCGGTCTGATGAGTTCGCTGATCGTTCCGCTGGTCCGTGGCGCGCAGACAATGTACACAAGCGATCATCGAAGACTGGCGCCGCTTCTCAAATCTCAAGGCGTCAGTGTGTTCATCGGCGTGCCGAAGCTCTACCACGCGTTGTATGCGCGGATGGTGGGACAGGTGCGGCGTACACGGGCGGGGAGAACCCTGCTTCGAGTGGCGCCGAAAGCGGTGGGAAGAACGCTGCGGAACCGGTTGACGCGGGGGAACTTGCGCTTCTTTGTCAGCGGGTCGGCGCCGCTGGATGCGGAAGTCAGTAGCGGGTTCAGGCGGCTGGGAATCGGCCTTTTGGAAGGGTATGGATTGACGGAGACATCGCCGATTGTCTGTTTCTGCGACCCGTTCACCCGAAAGACGGCGACGGTTGGACCGCCGCTTCCGGATGTTGAGGCGAAGCTGATTGAGCCCAATGCGGATGGAATCGGTGAGCTGTGCGTGCGTGGGCCGATTGTGATGCAAGGGTACTTCGGGGATGAGCAAGCAACGGCCGAGATCATCGACGAGGATGGATGGCTTCATACAGGCGATCTTGCGATGCTCGATGCCGAGGGTGAGATCTATCTGAAGGGGCGTGCGAAGAACGTGATCGTCCTCGAGAACGGGAAGAACGTCTATCCCGAGGAAGTCGAGTGGGAAACGGCATCGGCTCGCTATGTCGAGGAGATCATGGTTCGCGGTCGAACGGTGAACGGGCGCGAGGTGGTTGAGGCGCTGGTGTACCCCAACAGCGAGCAGTTGGACGAGGATGGGATCCGTGGACCCGAGGAAACCCACGCTGCGGTGTGGGAGGCGATTAGCGCGCGTCAGTCTCGGCTTTCACCTCACAAGAGGTTGCACGGACGAGACCGGCTGATCCTCGTCGAACAGCC
>CAZKPU010000010.1:31546-35281 GCA_964554715.1 uncultured Thermotogae bacterium
CATCTGTCCGGGGGGCTGGCAGCGGGGGAGAGGAATCGAGCAGGATAGGTTTGCTGCGAATCGGCGGCGGATGAGCAGCCATGGGGGTGTCGGGTGTGGGAAAGGGATCTGCGGCGAGTGGATCCGAGCAGGTTCATCGTACGGATGTCCGGATCGGGGGTTCGATGGGAAGGACAGAGGGGTTCGACCGGGTGATCGACCGGCGCCGCAGTGATAGCCTGAAGTGGCATGCCTTCGATGAAGACGTGCTTCCGATGTGGGTGGCGGACATGGATTTCGCGTCGCCGCCGGCAGTCATCGATGCGTTGGAATCCCGCGTGCGACAAGGCGTGTTCGGGTATGCGCGAGAGTGTCAAGAGCTCCGCGAGACGATCGTCGAGCGTATGTGGGAGATGCACCGGTGGCGTATCTCCGAGGCGTCGATTGTGTTCCTGCCGAACGTGGTAAGCGGATTCAATTTAGCGGCGCAGGCGCTTTGCCGTCCCGGTGATGGAGTGATCTATCAACCGCCGGTTTACTTCCCGATCCTGCGACTTCCGAAGAACGTACAGGCTGTTGCGCAACCGTCGCCCTTAGTACGGTCCCGCAGCGGACGGTACGAGCTTGACGTCGAGGGATTCGGCAGATCCATCGATACGAGAACTCGGATGTTCTTGCTGTGCAACCCGCACAACCCCGTAGGGAGAGTCTTTACCCACGAAGAGCTTGCTGCATTGGCGGAGCGTTGCTTGGAGAACGGGGTGTGCATCTGCTCCGACGAGATCCACGGTGACTTGGTCTATGAGGGGCACCGGCATCTGCCGATTGCATCGCTGTCGCGAGAGATCGAAGCGTCCTCGATCACGCTGATTGCGCCGAGCAAGACGTTCAACGTTGCCGGGATGGGGTTCGCGATGGCGATTGTCCCCGACCGGAGACTGCGTGAGCGGTTTGCCGAAGCGCGAAAGGACCTTGTGCCGTCGCCGCCGGCGCTCGGGTACACGGCGGCGTTGGCCGCGTATACACACGGCGAAACGTGGCGTCAAGAACTCCTTGCGTACTTGGAGGGCAACCGCGACTTCCTCACCGAATACGTGGAAGCCAGACTGCCCGGTGTCGACATCTATCCGGCGGAGGCGACGTACCTTGCGTGGCTGGATTGCCGTTCGCTTCATCTTGATGGGTCGGCGCATGCATTCTTCCTAGACCATGCCCGGGTTGCGCTGAACGACGGAGCGTCGTTCGGTCCCGGTGGAGAGGGGTTCGTACGGATGAACTTCGGCTGCCCCAGGGCGCAACTCGTGGAAGCGCTGGATCGAATGCGCTTGGGCGTGAGAGGGCATGCGATGCGGGCTCCCGCACCGCAGCCGACGGAGGAAGCATCAGCCTGAACACGTCCGAACTCGGACCGCCGTGCCCTCCGCTTGTCTCCGGGCGAAGCAGCCGTTCTACTTGGGGCAGCACTGGATGTTCTCGGTCATCAACTGCTCGATGTCGCCGAGAGCATCGTGCGTCCAGCAGTCATCCCCTCCGGCGCTCTCACGGAAGACGAGCGCCATGATGTACGCCAGTTCCTTCAGCGTCGCTCCTGCCTTCAGTGCGCCCTGAGAGTGCTTGAGCAAGCACGGCTTGGAGCGGCTCTTGATCGCAAGGGAGAAGCAGATGAACTGGTATGTCTTCTCATCGATCAGTCGCTTTTCGTTGTACAAGGCGTCGATCTCGTCGAGCTTCTCACTGAACTCGGGGAACCACTGTGCAAGCATCCTCATAGGAACCTCCTTGGTCCGATTGTCGGTCGAGGCAATGTGTGCGGGTAACTCCTTGGGACGGGTCGTAGCCATCACAAAGCAAGGTATACGTAGACAAGGGAGTAGTAGATCCCGACTCCGACGAACACGGCACCTGTGATGCGACGGGCCCATCTTTCGATGGAACTCAGTCTTCCGAATAGCTTCCCTGCTGTCTTCAATCCCACCGCCAACGCGAAGGACGCAGCAAGAACGGGCAGCGCCGTCCCGATCCCGTAGGAGAGCGGCGCGGCAAGCGGAGATCGCTCGGCGACCGCCAGAGGGATCAGGCTGCCGAAGAACAGAGTGGCCGAGACCGGGCAGAATGCCACTGCGAGCAAGACGCCCAGCAGCCATGCGCCGAGCAACCCCATCTTGTCGATCCGCTGCTGCCAACCGGAACGAAGACGATCGCGGCGTGGGCGTATCCGGATCAAGTCGAGCAAGAACACCCCTGCCACGACGAGAATCGGTCCGAGCAGTTTGTTCATCCCCCGTTGCAGAATCAGTGACAGACCGGGAGCGGCGATAAGCCCGGCCACGAGCAGGGATCCGATCGCAACATAGGTGGTGGCGCGGCCGAGGGTGTAGAGCACACCGGATGCCAGCACGGCCCCGGGGCGGTCGCTACGCCTGGCTACATACGAGATGGCAGCGATGTTTGCCGCCAGCGGGCAAGGGCTGATCGATGTGAGAATGCCAAGCCATGCGGCTGAGGCCCACAAGAGGACGGCGTCAGTCATGGATGTCTCCCAACATGCGTCGCACCTGCGCGATGACATACGAATCAAACGCGCCGGTTCGCGTTTCGCGGATCAACTCCCACGTTCGTGTCAGCACGCGGTGCGACAGTTCGTTGTCTCCTTCCGTGAGCACAAGCACCAGCGATGGCGACGTAAGGTCATAGTCAAAGATCACGTGCTGATTCTCGGGAAGCTCCATGTTCACGGCCTGCCAACGCAACACGCCTGAGGCGAGTTCATCGGGGAACGCACGCAGGATCGCCTCATACGCACGCCTCTCGATCTCGAGGCACGTTGCGCAGCGGTGCGTGTTGTGGAAGTAGTAGGCGGCGACAGACGACGCGGGGGCTCGATCCGTTCCCGCGTCCTGCGCTTGATCGAGGCCATCCACCGATGCTTCCGCGGAAGAGTCGGCCGGTTGCCCATCCGGTTCCTGCTGCGGCGCAGACAGAGTATCCGGCTGAGTTTGCGGTTCGGCGGCAGCGTCTTGCGGAACACCTGCAGAGGGATCGGGGACGGAACGGATGACTGCCGATCCTGTCGTACGAGCCTCCCCTTGCGCCGACGGACGTTCGGCGGTCCACGCAGAGACTTCTGCGAAGATGGCGATTGCGAAGGTCGTCGCGGCAAACGTGAGCAGGAGGGCCGCAATCAGTTTCTGTGTCCTGGCCATGACCGAGCCGTTCCGCATCACGTCAGGCGAGAAGCGCAGAGATTTCCTGAGCAGTCAGCACCTTGCCGACCGCTTTGATGTCTCCGTCGATCACCAGGGCGGGCGTCATCATCACGCCGTACTCCACGATCTTGGTGATGTCTTCGACCTTGCTGATCTCTGCCTGGATGCCTGCCTCCGCAACCGCTGCTTGCACGTTGGCAACCAGCTGTTGACACTTCGGGCAGCCTGTTCCGAGGATCTCAATCTTCATGGCGGCTCCTTTCTCTTCGATGATTCAACTAGCTGACGATGATGCCGAACAGCTTCCCGGTCAGCATCGCCGCGATGCACACGAGTGCGACGTAGGCAAGCGTCTTTTTGGTTCCAAGCACCTTGCGGATCACCAACATATTCGGAAGCGACAGCGCCGGTCCGGCGAGCAACAACGCGAGCGCCGGCCCGTCTCCCATCCCCGCCCCTTGAAGCCCCTGGAGGATCGGAAGCTCGGTGAGCGTAGCGAAGTACATCAACGCGCCGGACACGCTGGCGATCGCGTTGGCCGCCCAGGAGT
>CAZKPU010000011.1:0-1026 GCA_964554715.1 uncultured Thermotogae bacterium
GCGCCTGTACCGTCTGCGCGGCCTCCGACGTGTCGGTATCGAGGGCGATGACAAGATCGTTCGGCGTGATCTGAGCGAGAAGCTCGACCTCGAAACCGATCCTCGACAGGCTATCGAGGTTCGACGGGGTTCCCATCGAAACAACGGCCTGCGTGACTCCATGCAGTGCTTGAAGCTGCCGACTGATCCGCATCAGAAAGACCGAATCGAAGTAGCGATCCGATTCGACCAGAACGGTTTTCATGGCGAATCCTCCTCCGGACCGGCGATGCCTTCCGTGGGCGTCGATCCAGAAGGACCGAGGGTAAGGCGGATCCGTTCCGGCGTCAACGGCAGTTCGGCGAAGTCGATCCCTAGGGCATCGAAAAGGGCGTTCCCGATGGCTGAAGGGACGGAGATCATCGGGTGTTCGGCGACCCCTCGGGCGCCAAACGGCCCGCCGGGTTGAGGTGTCTCAAGAAGGATCGGCGTGATGATCGCCGGAACATCCTTGGCCGTCGGAATCTTGTAATCGACGAACGACCCGTTTTCCAGCCGGCCTTGCGGATCGAACCGGAACCCCTCCCACAGTGCGGATCCCAGCCCTTGAACAATCCCGCCGATCACCTGTCCGCGGCAGAGCATCGGATTCAGCACCTTCCCGGCATCAAGCGCCGTGGCGATGCGAAGGACGTCGATCTCCCCGGTCTGCGTGTCGACTTCGATCTCCACGGCGTGCGCTCCGTAGGTCCAGAATTGTGCCGGAAGTCCTTGACCGGTCTTCGGGTCGAGATGGGTCAGGCCGTGGGCGATGGTTCGCCCACGGCCGATCACCGGTCCGCCGACGCTGTTTCCGTTGGGGAACGTGTAGCCAAGGGCGAGCGACGCGTAGGGCAGCCGTCGTCCGGGGTCGGACGACGGGAACACGTAGCCATCGCGACAGGTGATCTTTTCCGGCGGTACAGAGAATGCGAGCGAAGCCGTTTGACGGAGGCATCAGGACACAAGAACAAAACAGCTTGAACGCCAAAAAGAGAAAAAGAAAAA
>CAZKPU010000011.1:1036-29717 GCA_964554715.1 uncultured Thermotogae bacterium
GATGACCGCGTTCCCGCCCATGTATGAGAAACGGCTGGCAACGGTTGACCAGTCGTACGGCGAGAAGGCTGTGTCGCACTCCCATGTGATGCGCACTCGGTCAACGGAGATCGACAGTTTCTCGGCGGCGATCTGCCGCAGCACGGTGTAGGTTCCTTGCCCGTAGTCAACTCCGGACACAAGCAGATCCGCGTCGCCTTCTTCGTCCAGCTTGAGCACTGCCGAACAGGCGGTGTTCGTGGGCATGGCCGGCGCCTTGTGTAGCATCGCGATCCCCTTGCCGCGACGTTTGTGGGGGAGTAAGGGTGTCTCCGCCGGACTTCCCCATCCGATCTCTTCGGCAACGGCATCCAGACAGCCTCGAGGACTGCCGTGCCCGGGGGTGATCGGTTCGCCGGTGATCGTCCGATCGCCGACGCGAAGAAGGTTCTTGCGGCGGAACTCAACGGGATCCATTCCCAGTTTCCGTGCGATCCGATCGATCGCCCGCTCGACGCCCCACAGCACCTCGAGATGCCCGAAGCCCCGGTAGGCCGTTCCGAACAGTTTGTGCGTGTACACCACGTAGGAGTCGATCCAGCAGTTCTCGATCGCGTACGGCCCGGCTCCGGCGTACGCGGCCGCGCGGCCGATGTTGACACCGTAGTCCGCATAGGCACCGGCATCCCATAGGTACGTCGCCTTGAACGCGAGGATCTTGCCGTCTCTTGCCGCTCCGATTCTGATATCGCTGTGCAACCCTTGCCGTGAGGGAAGTGTGTTGAACTCCTGCTCCCTTGTTGCGACCAGCTTGACCGGCCGACCTCCCGCGGCGCGCGAGAGAACATAGACCAGCGGCTCGAGATGAAGGCCGGCCTTGCCGCCGAAGCCTCCGCCGACGTACGGGACATGGACCCGGATCGAGCCGTGTGGGACGGAGAACGCCTTGCTCATCAGATGCCGGACCGTATAGGGGGATTGGCTGGATGTCCAGATTTCGATCCGGCCGCCGGGGAGGGCTTCCGCGATGGCCGCATGGGTTTCTAGGGCGACATGCTGCACAGGGGGGTTATAGAACTGTCCGTCGACACACACGTCGGCTGCCGCAAACGCGGCCTCGACATTGCCGGTGCGGATCTTCTGATGATGGGCGATGTTCGAATCCTCTTCCGGGAAGAACACGCCTTGCATATGCTCGTAGGTGTGAAGATCGGGGTGGACCAACGGCGCGTCCTTGCCGAACGCATCGCGTGGATCCAGGACGGCGGGAAGCGGGTCGTAGTTGACGATGATCTTCTCGCAGGCCCGGCAGGCCGTGTCGAGGGTATCGGCGGCCACAGCAGCGACGGGCTCGCCTTGGTATCGAACGACATCACGGGCAAGGATCCGCTTGTCTTGCATGTAGAGTCCGATGTGGTAGTCCAGCTCTGCTCCGGTGAGCACGGTGCGTACACCGGGTACGGACCGCGCTGCAGCGGTGTCGATCGAAACGATCCGGGCCGATGCCACCGGAGATGTGACCAGAGCTGCGTGAAGCATCCCCGGCAGGACGAGGTCATGGGTGAACTTCGCCTTCCCGGACACCTTGTCAACAGCGTCGGCTCGCCCGACAGGAAACCCAACGTACTGCAACCGCTCAGGCATGAGGTCCTTCCTCTTGTTGGCGGATCCGCGAAGCGGCAAGGGAGATTGCGCTGACGATGGCGTCGTACCCCGTGCAGCGGCAGAGGTTGCCGGCGATCGCCTCCACGATCTCCTCACGCGTGGGGGTCGGCGTGCGCGAAAGGAGCGCACGGGCCGACAGGATCATCCCCGGCGTGCAGAACCCGCACTGGACGGCGCCGGCATCGACGAACGCTTGCTGCAGGACCGACAGCACGCCGTCCTTCGCTTCGCCCTCGATGGTCAGCACCTCATGTCCGTCGGCTTCGACAGCAAGAACAAGACATGATGTCACGGGGAGGCCGTCCAACAACACGGTACACGCGCCGCACTCTCCGATGCCGCAGCCTTCCTTGGCTCCCGTAAGGAAAAGACGGTCGCGGAGAAGCTCCAGAAGGGTTAGGGAAGCGGGCACCGTAGCCGTTTCGTGCTTCCCGTTAACGGTCAGTGTGATCTTGTACATGGTTCGCCTCCCGGCACCGTTTGCCGTTGCCGTCGGCAAGAAGCTCCAGAACAAGCCGCTCGATTAATACGGGGAGGATCGAACGGCGGTAGGCCGCGGATGCCCGGACATCATCGATCGGGCAGACCATCCGATCGGAGACGCGACAAATCCGCCGGACAAGATCGCTCGAATCGGCGTTTTCCGTGGAGATCGGTTCGAGCAGCGTGGGTGTCGGAGCGCAGCTTCCGATTGCGAGGATGATCTTCTTCGAACCCCGAAAGACAGCGCCCCCTGCGTTCACAATGGCCAAATCGTGACCGTGGACTCGTTGTTGCTTAAGAAATGCGGTTCTTGTGCCGGACGGTACTTGAATCGTGACGGAGGCGGCGAAGGTGTCCCCGGCGAGCGCTGTTTTTCTGACGCCGAGGAAGAAGCCACGAAGAGGAACCGAGTGTGTACCGCTTCTTCCGGCAATCTGAACCGAGGCATCGAGTGCAAGAAGCACCGGGGCAGTATCCGCCGCCGGCGAGGCGTTACAGAGATTGCCAACCAGCGTCGCCCGGTTGCGGATCTGATACGTTCCCACGGAAGCGGCGGCGACGGCCAATCCGTGGATATTCCGACGGATCCAACGATGTTCGATGATCCGGTTCAACGAGACCGCCGCACCGATGGTTGCGGTCCCGGTGTGTTCATCGATGTCGATGCGCTGCAGGTCGGGAACCGCCTTGATGTCGATCAGCCGCTCGGGATCCGGCGTGCAGCGTCCGTTCCGTAGATCGACCAGCAAATCGGTTCCGCCGGCGAGAATCCGCGTATATGCACCGCGCGATGCCAGCAGATCGACAACGTGCTGCACGCTTGTTGCGCGAACGTACTCCAGGGTCTTGGAACCGATCATGTCGTTCCTCGCTCAACCTGCCGTGTCCCGAGGTTTTCGCGAACCGAGAAACGCTGCCGGGATGTCTTCGAGACAGCTTGCTTGTCCGGTCTACCTGCATGGCTGCTAGACCGCTTCTCGTTCATGGAGTTATCATAGGGATTCATGGGAATCTGTCAACCGGAAGGGCCTGCTCGACCTGCAAGGCCTCACCCGTCACTTGGCCGGGGCGCACGCGGTTGCCGGTTCGTGGTCATGCATGGTAGGTTGGCGGGCTTTGACAAGATGTGCGAGCGGGCCGATGTGGGGAGATACCGTGTACGAAAGGAGCAAGAATGACGAGTTCCGATGCGCTCGAGGCACTGCTTCGCCCTCCGGCGATGGACATGCCGCCGTATCCACCGAAATCGATCACACTCGCAAGCGGCGAGAAGATGGTGGTTCGTCAGGTCGCGCGTGACGAAGTCCCGATTCTGCTGGAGGCCATCCGGCCGCTGCTACAGATAGAGCGGGATTATTACGACATCGTGTCGGCAAGGCTGTACGGCGAACTCCTTGCCTACAAGCGCTACCGTGTCCGTGATGAGTATTGCCTCGCGGGGCTGATCAACGGCGAACTCGCGGGGATTGTGAACGGACGACTCGTTGACGCCAAGGTGGGAATGAGCTACCACACGTTGACGCTTCGACGCGGCCTTCGAATCGGTTCCCACCTGTTTGCGGCGAAGATGGAGTACCACATCGACATCCTCGGTCAGGAAGAGGTGCTGATCGTGGCCGAGAGCCCGATCGGATTTCGTCGATGGATGATCGAGTATCCGCTGGACAGGAAGCACGGCGTCCAGCATGAGCTTGGCGGTGTCCCTTCTTGGGTGCTTACGGTGGAGACCTATCGCAAAGCGAAGCCGAGGCTTTGTGCCGGCAGCCGTCCTGTCGCGGAAGAGCTCCTGGAAACGGCCCGTGTGATCCGCGCGCCGGAGGAGCAGAAGCTTACCGAGCGTGTCTACGGTCAGGAAGAAGCGGCCGATCACGATTCACAAGGAGGCGCCGCATGAGGCCGGTTGCGATCCTGGGTGCGGGGATGACGAAGTTCGGCCGGTCCGATGTGACGCTTGCGGATCTCATGTCCGAGGCCTCGGTGGCTGCGCTTCGCGATGCAGAGATGGGAAACCGATCGGTGGATGCCGTGGTTGTCGCCAACATGGGCGCGGCGCGGATCAACCGGCAGACGGCGATCGCCAGTGCGCTTGTCGATCGACTGAACCTGTTCCCGGCGGCCGCCGAGACCGTGGAAAACGGCCCCGCTTCGGGAGCATCCGCAGTGAAGGTCGGCGTTCAGGCGATTGCGGCAGGGATGGCGGATGTGGTCCTGGTCACCGGTGTTGAGAAAATGCGTGCCGTCAATAACCTCGAGGCAACAGACTTCGTCGCCAGCCTCAGCCATCCGGAAGCCGAGTATATCTACGGTGTCACGCTGCCGTCGCTTGCCGGGATGTTCGCCCGACTGTACATGAGCCGGTACGGGCTGACGAGAAGGCACCTGGCGATGGTGTCCATCAAGAACCACGCCAACGCGATGAGGAACCCCTACGCTCATATCCATCAGGAAATCACGATGGAAGGGATCCTCGATGCACCGGAGGCTCGGGTGAACAACCCGCCGATCGCCGAGCCGCTCCATCTGTATGACTGTTGCCCGGTCAGCGACGGCGCGGCCGGTCTTGTCCTTGCTTCGCTCGACGTCGTACAGCACCTCGAGCGGCCGGGTCCGATGGTGATGATCGCCGGAATCGGTCAGGCAACGGATACGCACGCGGTTCAGGAGCGAAGCGAACCGACCGAGCTGTCCGCGGTTCGCCTTGCCGCGGATCAAGCGTTCGATCGTGCCGGCGTCGGCCCGGAAGAGATCGATGTGGCCGAGCTGCACGATGCATTCACGGTGCTGGAAATCGCCGAGAGCGAAGCGGCAGGTTTCTTCCCAAGGGGCGAAGGTCATGTCGCGCTGGAGCAAGGAGTGACGTCCCTTGGCGGAACGTTGCCGATCAACCCTTCGGGAGGGCTGAAAGGAAGAGGCCATCCGGTCGGCGCAACCGGCGTGGCTCAGCTGGTGGAACTGACGTGGCAGCTCCGCGGAGACGCCGGGGCCCGGCAAGTTGCCGGCGCCCGCAACGGATTCGCCTGCAACTTCGGCGGATTCGGCAACAACGTGGTTGCAACCGTTTTGCGATCAGAGAGGAGAGACCATGGCTGATCAGGCTCAAGGCCAAGCGGTCGTCACGGGAAGCAGATGCAGATCGTGTTCCACGGTCAGCTATCCGCAACATGCGCTTTGCCCGGTGTGCGGTCACGACAGCTTCGATCCGGTTCCACTCGCGGGTGAGGGCAGCGTGTTGACCTATACCGATCTGTACGCGCTCACTCTTGCTTATACGCAGCGGTTTCTTCGGTTGGCGATCGTTCAGCTGGACAGCGGCCTTCGTGTCACAGGGCAGCTGCTGGATCCCGATCCGCAGATGGGGAAGCGGGTCAAGACGAAGATCGGAGTCGTTCGGGAGACCGAAGGGCGCAAGGTCTACGGACTGCAGTTCGTACCCTCAGAAACCGGCGTCTCGGATGTGGATTCGAGCTAGAGGGAGGCGTCGGTCTCTGACCGGAATTTTCTCGCAAGCGCCTCTTCCACCGAGGGGGGCACGAAACGGCTCACATCTCCACCGAGCATCTTGACCTCGTTGACGATCGACGAGGCGAGAAAGCTGTATTCGCCGGCGGTCATGAAGAACACCGTCTCGACGTCCGGCGCCAGGTCCCGGTTGGTGAGCGCCATCTGGAACTCGTAATCGAAATCGCTGTTGGCGCGAAGACCGCGTACGATCGCTTCGACGTGGTGCTGGTGCGCGAGATCGATCAACAGTCCGTCATAGCTGATGACTTCGACACAGGAGATTCCAACCTCCTCCAACGCTGTTCTTGTGATTCTGATCCGCTCTTCGGCGGTGAACAGGTTCTTGCGGTGCGGGTGAGCGACAACGGCGACCGTCAACCGCTCGAACAGCTTCTTGGCCCGGCGGATGATGTCGATGTGTCCGAAGGTGATCGGATCAAAGTTCCCGGGGTAAATGGCGCTTCGTTTGATGTTCCTCATCACGGCGATTCTAGCGTTGGGCAACGTCGGTGGCAACGCCGGCTTCCTTGGGTCCGATGATCGCAAGGTTCAGGCGTTCGGGCTGAACATACAGAGCGATCGCCTGTTCGATCTGCTCCATGGATACGTCGTCCAGGCGCTTGATAACCTGATCGACGGAGAGCAAGGGGCGCCCCAGCGCCGCCGCGCTTCCCCATCGGGCCATCCGGTGACCGTTGGTCTCCAGGCTGAGGATCAAGTGACCGCGAAGCTTGGCTTTGGCGAGCTCGAGTTCGTGCTTGTCAACGCCGTGCTGGCGAAGAACCCGGAGCTGCTCGATCAACAGGTCCTTGGTTTGCCGTGTATTTTGTGGGGAGACGCCGGCGTAAAGAATCCACGCCCCGGCATCGCTGTACCGTGAGACATAGCTGGCCACGCTGTAGGCAAGTCCGTGTTTCTCTCTTACTTCCCGGAACAGGCGAGAGCTCATCCCATCTCCGAGGACCGTGTTCAGCACCTCGAGCGGGAAACGGTCCTCGTGATGGATATCGGGGACCGGTAGGGCTATGTAGATGTGTGTCTGTCCGGCCTGGTGTTCGAAAAAGCGCTCGCCGATCCGCATAGAGGGCGCGGGTTGTTCCTTGGGGATTACGGGGTCGGCTCCGCGGGAATCTCGAGATGCGTCCGGGGAACCGAACTTCTCTGCGATACAACGCATCGCATGTGCTGCGGGGACGCCTCCACAGATGACCGTCACGCAGTTCGAGGGAGCATAGCACCCGGAATGGTGAGCAGCAACGGCATCCCGCGTGATCGTCTCAACTGTGTCGCGATCTCCCAGTACGGGCGTGCTCAAGGGGTGAGCCGGACTCCACAGCTCCTCGAAGAACCGTTCGTATGCGCATTGGTCAGGATCATCGTCCCGGTTGCGGATTTCCTCGAGTAGGACTCCGCGTTCCCGATCGAGAAGGGCTGCGTCAAACGCGGGATGGCGGACGAGATCCGCAAGCACGTCAACCACGATGTCCAGCCCCTCTGCAGGAGCATCGGCGTAGTAGAAGGTGGTTTCCTTGCCGGTGGCCGCATTGATCATCGCGCCGACCGACTCGGCATCCAGGGCGATCTGCTCCGCACTCCGAGTGTGAGTTCCTTTGAACAGCAGATGCTCGATGATATGGGCAAGCCCCTTGGCCGTCGGTGGATCGTGGCGGCTTCCGGCTCTGATCCAGACACCGGCGCTGATCGACCGCGAACCGGGCACCTCCTCGACAAGGACGGTGAGTCCGTTGTCGAGAAGGGCCCGTTGCACACCGATTCCCGGTGCAACCGATGGGTCTTGTATCACCACCGGTCCTCGAACTCCGTTGGCTCTTCTTCCGGTGCCTCCGGAGTGATCGGTTCCCGTTCTGCGGGCGCCTGCTCGGGAGCGGAGGCTTCTTCGGGCGCGTCGTCCCGCTTGTCCGATCCGGGCTCTTTTGCGTCGCCGCTCTCGCCTTCACCGGCTGTCGGATCGATCCGACGCAGCTTGTAGCGTCCGCGATCGTCGACGTTCAGCACCTCGACCATGATCGGATCTCCGGAGCGAACGACATCGGTGACGCGGCGTACGTACTTCTCCGAAAGCTCGGAGATGTGAACCAGACCGGTGACCGACGAGGACAACTCGACAAACGCCCCGTAATCGGTGGTGTTGGAGACCACTCCTTCGAGGATGTCGCCGGCATGGATTTCGATCTCGGGCTCGTCGGATACCGGCGTTTCCTCGGCTTGCGGTTGGCTGGTTTCGCCGTTCCCGCGATCGCTGTGATTCCGGTCCCGCCCTCGACCACGTTCGTTCCTGCCGGAACTACGCCGACCGCGATCCGAATCGCGATCCTTGCTTCGGCCGCCTCCCGTTTTCCCGGTTGGCGAGCCACCCGGCTCGATCCGCCTGAGATCAGGCCGCCCCATCTTGTCTTCTCCGATGACTTCGATGGTGATTTCATCGCCAGGCTTGACGATGTCGCGGACGTTGTCGACGAATCCTTCGGCAAGGTTCGAGACGTGAACCAGTCCTTCGCTGCCGTTCTTGAGTTCGACGAACGCTCCGAAATCGACCACGCGGGTCACCTTGGTTTCGAGGACGGTTCCCACCTCGAGCTCCGAGGTCATGTCCTCGATCTGCTGCCTTGCCGCGGCAACGGATTCGGCGTCCGGCCCGGCGATCTTCACCGTACCGTCATCTTCGATGTCGATCTCGGCGCCGGTCTCCTCGATGATCCGGCGGATCGTCTTCCCGCCGGGACCGATGACCAGGCCGATCTTCTCGTTGGGGATGGTGATCGTCTCCAAGCGAGGCGCATACGGAGACATCTCCGCGCGAGGCGCGGCCAGCGTTGCCACCATCGTATCGAGGATCGTCATCCGAGCACGCTTCGCTTGCTGGAGCGCCTGACGGAGGGTCTCCTGAGAAACACCGCCCACCTTCACATCCAGCTGAAAGCCGGTGATCCCGTCGACCGTGCCGACCACCTTGAAGTCCATATCGCCGTAGTGGTCTTCGTCGCCGAGGATATCGGTTAGGATGACACGACGATCGGACGCTGCATCTTCGATCATCCCCATCGCGATTCCGGCAACGGGCTTCCGGATCGGAACCCCGGCATCCATCATGGACAAGGATGCGCTACAGACGGTCGCCATCGACGACGAACCGTTCGATTCGAGGATCTCCGAGACGATGCGGGTGACGTACGGGAACTCTTCCTCACTCGGAAGGACGCTTTGCAGGGAGTTCTCCGCCAAGTAGCCGTGTCCGATGGACCGGCGGCTCGGGGAACCGATGCGGCGAACTTCGCCGACGGAGAACGGCGGGAAGTTGTAGTGAAGCATGAACCGCTTCCGGCCTTCCTTCATCATCTGATCGATGATCTGTTCGTCATTGCGGGTTGCTCCGAGGGTGACGATTCCCAAGCTCTGCGTCTCACCGCGGGTGAACAGCGCCGATCCATGGGCCCGCGGAAGCACGCCGACTTCGCAGGAGATCGAACGGATCTCGTCGGGTCGTCGTCCATCGATCCTCTCATTGCGTTCGAGGATTCGCTGCCGCATGAAGTCCTTATAGTAGTCGTCGAAGATCGACTTGATCGACTTCTCCAAGGCCTTCTTCTCGTCCGGAGCGATCGTTTCGGGGGTCAGCGCACTGACGATTCGATCCCGCAGATCATCCTTGAGCTGCGCTCGCTCCATCTTGGATGTCGCGTCGCAAAGTGAGGGCAGTTCCGGTAACGCAACGGCGCCGACCTGTTCGCGGAGTGACATATCCACGGGGGTGACTTCGTAGGGACGCGGCGTGGGCTGGACGCGTTCGACCAGCCGCTCCTGCAAGGCGATCAACTCGCGGATGGCTGCATGAGCTTCATCGATGGCCTGGACGACTTCGTCCTCCGACAGCTCATCCATCATCCCTTCGACCATGGTCACGGTGTTCTTTGTTCCGGCAACCGTGATGTCAACGCCGTTGCCATCCAGAAGGTCGGTATCGGGGTTGATGAGGAACCGGCCGTCTTCGTCCCGTCCCACCTTGACACTGGCAATCGGTCCCTGGAACGGCAGGCCCGAGATCATCAACGCTGCCGATGCTCCAAGCGCGCTGATGACACTGGGTGCGGATCCGGATTCCGCCGAAAGGACGGTGGCGACGATCTGAACCTCTTCGCTGTATCCGTCCGGGAACAGCGGGCGGATCGGGCGATCGATCAGACGGGCCGTCAGCACCGCCACATCACTCGGCCGTCCTTCTCGCTTGAAGAAACCTCCGGGGATCTTGCCGCTGGCGTAGAACCGCTCCTCGTAATCGACACGGAGCGGGAAGTAGTCCAATTCTCTATCGTTCTTCTGGACACAAACCGTGACCAGAACTCGGGTGTCGCCGCAGCTTACGACGACGGATCCGGCCGCCTGTTTGGCCAGGTGCCCGGTTTCGAGGGAGATCTCTTTTCCCTCGAGATGCATGCTTTCTCGAATGAACATGGTTGTCCTAGACTCCTCGGATGCCCAACCTCTGGATCAGCTCTTTGTAAGCGGCGAGGTTTCGGCGCTTCAGATACTTGAGGTGTCGGCGCCGCTGGCCGACCATTTTCCGGAGCCCTCGCTGAGAACTGAAATCCTTCCGATGCTTGTTGAGGTGCTCCGTGACTTGTTGAATGCGCTCGCTGAGAAGCGCGATCTGTACGATTGCCGAGCCGGTGTCCGTACCGGACAGACCATACTCCTTGATCAGTTGTTCCTTGCGTTCCGTTGTCAAACCCATTTCTTCCTCCTTGTCACCCGATTCCCAGCTGCGGTCCTCGCAGCCGAAGAAAGGGTCGATTCAGCCGATCAGTCGGCTGCCGATCCTTCTTGCATGAGCGCGAATCTTCTCCTCGTCAAGCGTGAGGAATTCGCCGTCGCGAAGAACAGATCGGCCATCAATGAATACATCCGTTACACTCGCGGGGTCCGATGCATAGACCACGGCGCTCAAAGGGCGATGCACAGGCATCGTCGGGCAGCGCTCAAGGTCGATCAACACAAGATCCGCCAGGGCTCCTGCTTCCAGAGCACCGGCATTTGTTCCGCACGCCGCTGCTCCATTCTTCGTAGCCAGCGAGAAGGCCGTTTCCGCATTCATCGCTGTTGGGTCTTGCCGGGAAGCCTTCTGAAGAAGGATGGCCAAACGCAACTCGCGCAACATATCGAGGTTATTGTTGGAAGCCGCGCCGTCCGTTCCGATTGCTACCGAAACGTTGCTTCGGAAGAACAAATCCAGCGGGGCGATCCCGCTTCCCAGCTTTGCGTTGCTGGCAGGACAATGAGCCACCGTTACGTGGTTGTCCGCCAAGTACCCGACATCTTCCGCGTCCACATGGACACAATGCGCAGCCACCGTCGGAACCGAGAACACGCCAAGCCGCTCCATCTCTGCGACCGGAGTGCGTCCATGACAGCTACGCCAGTCGTCTACCTCCTTTGTCGTCTCGCTCACATGTGTATGAATCGCAACATTATACCGGGTCGCCAAGTCCACCGCCTTGCGCCAGATTTCCGCGCCGCATGTGTAGATGGCGTGAGGGGCTACGGCGACTCGGATCCGGCCGTCGGCTTCGCCGTTCCAATCGCGGAGAAGCCGCTCGGTTGTATCCAGCTCCTCTTGCCCCTGTCGGTCGAGTCGGTCGGCGATCATCCCGTAGGACAACAGGGCACGAAGGCCGCCTTCAGCAACCGCGCGAGCGATGGCATCCACATGGAAATACATGTCGATGAACTGGGTCGTACCGCTTCGCACCATCTCCACCTGTGCGAGCAGGGTTCCCCAGTAGACATCGTCTTCGGTGAGCTTCGCTTCAGCCGGCCAAATCGCTTCCTCCAACCATGCCCTCAACGGGACATCGTCGGCGATCCCCCGAAGCAGCGTCATCGGCGCGTGTCCGTGGGCGTTGACAAGCCCCGGAACGGCCAGCTTGCCTCGTCCGTCAATCACATCATCATCGTCGTTCGGGGTTACCGGAGAAGGGGAGATCGAAGCAATGAGATTCCCGTCGATACGAATATCGACAGGCAGATCATGATGCTCAATGGTCCGCACGTCCCTGAGAACAGTTCCCATTTCTTAGAGGATTCAAGGTTTTCTTGACTTCGCCGAATTATAGGTCATGCGCCGCTTTGCTGCAACATCGCCGGTTCGCACCACAAGCAAAGATAGGGTAAAGTATGAAATCACAAACAACGATGATGAAGAACCATCCTGACACAGACGGCATTGGACGAGAAGGAGAGGACATCGCGTGCCGGGCTCTCCGGGAGAGAGGGTATCGGATTATCGCGCGCAACTGGAGTTGCCGGTTCGGGGAGATCGACATCATCGCCCGGGAAGAGGGTGTTCTCGTCTTCGTCGAGGTCAAACTTCGCTCTCATGCCGAATTCGGCGGAGCGCCAGCGGCGGTGACGCCAAGAAAGCGAGCACGGATGATCTCTGCCGCACGGTGTTTCTTCTCGCAAACGCAGGCCGAACTTCCAGCACGGTTCGATGTTGTCGCGATTGACCAAGGCGAGATCCGGCTGATTCAAGCGGCCTTTGAGGAGGACGGATGTTTGCCCGGACGTTGAGTGCAGTGGTTGTGGGGATGGAAGCGGAAACCGTCGACGTCCAATGTGACGCGGCCACCGGGCTTCCGGCGTTTCAGGTTGTCGGGTTGCCGGAGAAGGAAGTGACCGAGAGCCGGGACCGCATCCGAAGTGCGATCCGGAACGTCGGATTCCGGTTCCCGGCGGGACGGATCACGACCAATCTCGCTCCCGCGGACGTTCGGAAGGAAGGTGTCGGGCTCGATCTCGCGATCGCGCTGGCGATCTTGGTGGCCACGCAGCAACTTGCACCGAAGCATCAGGACTGGTTGTGGTTGGGAGAACTTGGACTCAACGGAGAGCTTCGCGCTGTTCGTGGGGCCCTTGCGGTGGCGCTTGCCGCGCGGACGCGCGGGGTTCGCGGCCTTGTCGTGCCGGCCGAGAACGCGTGTGAGGCGGCGCTTGTGGAAGGCGTCGACGTGTTTGCCGTTGGGGACCTTTCACGGGCGGCGGCGCTGGCGTCCGGAACGCTGTCTTTGGATCCGGTTCATGTCGATCGAGAGTCGCTGCTTCGCGATCGACCGCACGTTCGGGGTGGCGACGAGCACGATCTCGCTGCCGTCCGCGGGCAGTTGCAGGCGAAGCGGGCGCTGGAGATCGCTGCCGCCGGGGGACACAACCTTCTTCTGATCGGACCGCCGGGAGCCGGGAAGAGCATGATCGCCCGGTGTCTCCCAGGGATCCTTCCGGGTTTGTCGTTCGATGAGGCGCTCGAGGTTACGCGGCTGTACAGCGTGGCCGGCCTTCTCGAACATGGAGCGGGACTTCAAACCGGACGTCCGTTCCGATCTCCGCATCACACCGTTTCCTATGCAGGGATGGTGGGCGGCGGCCACGGGATCCCGGGGCCGGGTGAGATTTCTCTTGCACACAACGGTGTTCTCTTCCTCGACGAGCTCCCGGAGTTCGATCGGCGCGTCCTCGAGACACTGCGTCAACCGTTGGAGGAAGGATCGATCCTTCTTTCACGTTCCGGCGTCTCCGTTCGCTACCCGTGCTCGGTGATGTTGGTTGCGGCGATGAACCCTTGTCCGTGCGGTTTCCTGGGTGATTCCCATCGTGAATGCACCTGCACTCCCCATCAGATCCGGCGGTATCACCAGAAGATCTCCGGACCGTTCCTCGATCGTGTCGACCTTGTGGTCTCTGTCCCGAGGCTGTCCCGTGATGAGTTGATGGACGCGACGCCTGGCGAGGGCTCGTCCGACGTTCGCGCTAGAGTGGATTCGGCCCGACGGGTACAATGGAATCGAATGAAGGATTCAGGGCGGCACACGAACGCCTGGCTTACGCCTCGCGAGCTGGACGAACACTGCGCGCTCGAGCCGGCGGCAAAGACGCTACTGGAACGAGCGATCGAGAGGTACAGGCTGAGCGGACGCGGATACGTCCGAGTGTTGAGGGTTGCTCGGACGATTGCGGATCTGGAGGGAGCCCGCTGTCTTGCCGCCGAACACATCGCCGAAGCGGTCCAGTATCGGTCCATTGTCGGTGAGACCGTGTAGAGGAGGGAGCATGAGACGTCTTTTCGTGGCGCTACCCCTTGTGGTGTTGTTTGCAGCGGTCTGTTACGCTGTGGACTACCCGCTTACCGTCACCGGTGTCGAAGTCGAAGGTGCGGTCAACATTCGAAGCAGCCGGATTCTGCGGGAGGTACCGTTTCGCAAGAACGATGTAATCGAGGAAGCGGAGGTAGGCGCCGCCTCGCAGGCGGTTTACGACCTGGGATGGTTCTCCGAGGTGCTTCCTGAGGTTCGAGAGGACGGAACCGTCGTTTTTCAAGTTGTCGAAAACCCTGTTGTCGAGCAAATCAACATCTCGGGCAACATCAACACGGAGAAGGTCGCGCTGTTCGGGAGGACGCTTTACGAGGGTCCGATCCTCTCCACCACAAGGATCGAGCGTATCCTGCGCAATCACGACATCGAGGTCGGTGAGGTTCTCAACAAACCCGAACTGGACCTGGCTGTGGATGAGATCCTAGAGACGTACGGGAACAGAGGGTACCAGCTGGTCACGATCCCCAGCGTAACGTCTGGCGCCGTTGTGAGCATCGAGATCCTCGAGGGGAGGATCGAACGGAACGTGATCCGCGGGCTGGTGACGGTGCCGCAGGAACTGGCGCGCGATCTGATCGATGTTCCCGAGGGGGACGTGCTGCAGAACAAGGCGTTCCAAGCCTCGGCGACCGCATTGTTGTCCACGATCTACTTCGAGGACGTCGATATCGCGTTGGAGGGCGGATCGCAACCCGATTCCGTCCAATTGGTCTGGCAGCTTCGAGAACAGCAGTTGCTGGAGCAACCGATCGTCGCGACCGATATCGTCTTGCGCGGCATCACGGCGTTTCCCGAGCGGATGATCGAAGGAGCGGTTGCGCCTCTTCCCGAGAGTGGCGACGTCGATAACTATGCACTGCTGCAAGCGCTTGCCGGAGTGTACGACCTGTACTACCGCACGGGGTACAGCTTGATCCGATTCGCGGTCGAGGATCTTGTCGATGGAACACTGACCCTCCGCGTGGAGGAAGGGATGATCGACACGATCCGGGTGTTGGGCAACGACCGGACAAGAGCCGATGTGGTGTTGAGGAACCTCGATCTGTATGAAGGAGAGGTGTTCAACAACTCCCGATTGGCTGTCTCATACCAGACGCTGATGGGGTTGGGCTACTTCGATGCGGTCGACATGGTTCCATCGTGGGTCGATGGAGCGGTTGACGTGGCGGTCACCGTTACCGAAACCCAGAAGTTCGGCGGATTCAGCGGTTCGTTTGCGTTCTCTCCCGAAAGCGGAGGGCTCGTGGGAACCCTGGAGTACCATCAGCTGAACCTGTTGGGAACCGGTCAAGATCTGACCATCTCGTACGATCGGGGGCTGGTGGGCGACGAGACGGCGCTGTGGGATATCGGATACAGCACGGTTTCGTTCTTCCCCGAGTTCGACCGAGTCGGGCTCAGCCTGTACCGAGAGAGCGAAGAGAGGACGATCGAGGATGAATCAACCCAGGTGACCACGATGGGCGGACGAGTGGCGGTGAGCTACCCGTGGGCGGATTACCTGGATCTGGATCTGGCGTTCAAGCACGAGAATGTGCAGACCGGAATCGATGCTCCGTGGGTCCCGATCGAGGCGATCAGCGTCGGTGTCTCCTTCGATGATTCCAACAACTACCGCTTCCCCACCAACGGAAACCGAATCGCGCTGTCTGTGGAACAGGCAGGACGGTTCGCGCCGGGTGAGCAGTACACCAAGTTCGATGTCTCGTGGGCGAGATACTTCCCGATCCGGCTCGACGTGCCGTACCTGTCCGATCGGGATCAGGCGTTCGCCGCGAGGATGGTTGCCGGGTGGGGGATCGACCTGCCGGCGGCAACGATGTACGAAATCGGCGGGGCAACGACGGTTCGCGGCGCGGAGACGGCCGTCACCGAACAGCTTCTTCTCGCCAACCTCGAGTATCGCGTGAAACTGATCGAGGGGATGAGCGTCGCCCTGTTTGCGGATGGCGGAATCGATCTTGCTTCGGCGCTTGCCAGCGAAGCGGATGGGAATGTGCTTGCCGGGTCGTCCAAAGCGGCGGTCGGGGCCGAACTCTCGATCGAGGCGGCCGGCATGCTGGTCAGGATTGATGTAGCCTGGGTCTTCGAGGATGGGCAAATGGGCACGGCGCCCAGGTTCGAATTCGGCTTCGGCCCTATGTTCTAGAGTAAAATGCGAGGCACTGCGGCGGCGCAGCCGCCTGACCTGTGGCAGATGAGCAAGGAGGAACGGACATGTCGAAGAACGCACTTGTGATTTCGATCCTGGCACTGATCGTTGCGGTTGGTGCGATCGTCTTGCCGTTCGTTATCCCCGGGGAAGACGGGGAGACAGCGGTCGATCTTTCGTCGGTGGAACAGCGGCTTGACGTACTGGAGGGGACACCGCCGGGGCAACTCAAGGTCGGATATGTGAATATCACCGATGTGGCGCAAGAGGCGTTCTACCCGCTCGCCGACGATGAACGAGCGCTGGCGACGAGCCTCTCCGATCAGCGCGGGCAACTTCAGAGTTCGCTGCAGCGCGGAGAGATCTCGGAGACCGAGTACATCTCAAGGAGCCATGAAATCCGCGCCCAGCTTCTTCGCGCCCAGGTCGGCACGCTTTCGGCAACATTGGCCGAGGTGCTTCAGGCGGACGATTTGATGTCATCGGGTGACCGCGTCACCGCGCTTCAGATGCAGGAGGCCGTCTCACAGTACGGAACGCTGATCGACCAACTGCTTTCGCTGGTTCTCCTCGGCCAGACCGAACCCGAACAGCTCGAGACGAACATCCGGGCCGCGGAGGCCCAGTTTCAATCGGTCGACAATCTTGTGACGCAGCTCGTTGGGTCGACTATCGGAACTCAGGCACGGGAGTTCGCGATCGAGAACGGATTCGATCTTGTCCTTGTTGAGGAGTCGAGCTTGATTTTCGGCGATCCGGCGACCACCGAGGACGTCAGTGGCGCCGTTGTCGAGAGGATCAACACCATCCTGGAGTAGGAAGGCCCAACGTGGAGATGATTGAGGAAGTCCGGAAGCGGATCCCGATTCGCTATCCGTATCTGATGATCGATCGCGTGCTGGAGGAAACGGCGTCCACGGTCGTCGCTATCAAGAACGTCTCGATCAACGAACCTTTCTTCCAGGGGCACTTCCCTGAGCCGCTCTCGCCGATCATGCCGGGGACCCTGTTGATCGAAGCGATGGCCCAGGTTTCCGGTTTGTTTGCGTCGCAGGAAGGCCGCGAGGGGTACTTGGTCGGCGTAGATCGCGCGAAGTTCCGCCGGAAGGTAGTTCCCGGCGATCAACTGATCGTGCGTGCCGTGTTGGCCCGTCGCAAAGCAGCGTTGATCCAGACCGATGTCGAGGTCCTCGTGCGTCCGATGCCTGCTGGCGAGGAAGTGGGCTCCCAAGGGGAAGTGGCGGCGTCGGCTCGCATTTCACTGATGGCACCGTGACCTTGAGGAGATCATGCCCATGCCCAACTGCATCATCGAGTGTGTTCCGAATATCAGCGAAGGACGAGATCGAAGTGTGGTGGACGCCATCGCCGGCGCGGCGGTCGGAACAGGATGCAAGCTCATCGATGTGAGTTCGGACCCCGATCACAATCGTTCCGTCATCACTCTGGTGGGAGACGAAACGGGATTGGAGCAAGGCGTGGTTCGCCTGGTGGATGCCGCCGTTGCACGGATCGATCTGACGCGGCATTCGGGAGCACACCCGAGGATGGGTGCGGTGGACGTGATCCCGTTCATCCCTGTGGCCGGTGCGACGATGGAGGACTGTGTCGCGTTGTCACGCCGTGTCGGCGAATCGATCTCGGAGCGGTTTCGGATCCCCGTCTTCCTGTATGAGGAATCGGCCGAACGCCCTGAGCGAAGGAACTTGGCGAAGGTTCGCAAGGGGGAGTTCGAAGGGCTGGCGGCGAAGCTCGCCGATCCGGCGTGGGTCCCCGACTACGGTCCGGCGGTGCCTCATCCCCGAGCGGGGGCTGTTGCTGTCGGCGCACGTGAGTTTCTCATTGCGTTCAACGTCAATCTGGCGACGGACGATCTCACCGTTGCGAAAAGAATCGCATCGGCGGTTCGGCATTCAAGCGGCGGGCTTCGCTACGTGAAAGCGCTCGGACTGGCGCTGGAGGAGCGGGGGATCGTCCAGGTGTCGATGAACCTCACCAACTTTCGCAAGACCCCGGTTCTCCGTGTGTTCGATATGGTTCGCCGAGAGGCGGAGAGAATGGGCGTGCTTGTGCTCGAGAGCGAGATCATCGGGAAGATCCCGCGCCAGGCGCTTGTGGATGTTGCGATCTCCAGTCTGCAGGTGCGATCGTTCGAGCCGTCAATGATCCTCGAGGAGGGGATCGAAGAGGCGGAGCGTTGACCTCCGACGGAGAAGTCACCGGGCGCGTCGTTGTGGTCGGCTACGGCCGGACAGGGCGTTCGGTTGTCCGTTACCTTAAGATCGTTGCGCCGGGGAGCACGGTGTCGGTCAGCGAGCGGACGGCGCTGTCCGAAGAGGATCGCACGTTCCTTCGCAAACAGGGCGTTGCCTTCGAACAGGGCGGACACCGCGCCGAATTCCTCGACTCCGCCGACCTGATCATTCTCAGTCCGGGAGTTCGCCCCACCCTCCCCGTTCTTGAACCCCTCCGGGAGCAAGGGGTTCCGGTCATCTCGGAGCTGGATCTTGCCGCGGCAAGACTCCACTCAAAACGGGTCATCGCCGTTACCGGTACAAACGGGAAGACCTCGACGGTGGAGTTGATCACCCGTCTTTTGTGCCGCGCCGGGCACTCCGCCGTGGCCGCCGGAAACATCGGAACCCCGCTGGTCGAACGTCTGCTCCCACCGGTTGAAGGGGACGTGTTCGTCGTCGAAGCGAGCAGCTTCCAACTGGAGCAATGCGTCAGATTCCATCCGCATGTCGCCGTATGGCTCAATCTCACTCCCGATCACTTGGGGCGACACGACTCGATGAGTTCCTACGCTGCGGCGAAGATGAGGATCTTCGCCCATCAGCAAGCCGGGGACTTCCGGATCGTTCCTTCGGAGTTTGATGAAGCCGTTTCCCAACCGGGTATCCATGTCGTGCGCTTTTCGGCATCGCAGCTGGCAGATGGGAACGGTCGGACATGGCTTACGCAGCTTCCGGCGCACATGCGCCTCAATCTGGCTGCAGCCGTAGCCGCTTGCCGCGCGATGGACGACAGCTTCCGGCTCGAAGACGAGGATGAATCGATCGTTCGCGACGTCGCGGCGCTGCCGTACCGACTGCAGCCTCTCCCACCGATTCGGGGCGTGTCCATCATCAACGACTCGAAATCGACCAACGCCGGATCGACGATCGTCGCTGTCGCCAGCATGGATCGTCCGGTTGTCCTGATGCTCGGAGGGCGGGAGAAACACGGCGGCTATGATCTCCTTTTCGGCGAACTCCGAAGCCGATGCGATAGGCTTCGAGGTCTGGTGGTGTTCGGCGAAGCGGGCCCGATGTTCGCTGCGATGGCCTCCGAGGCTGGGATCTCGGCGAAGCGGCTGAGGTTGGTGGAGGGGCTCTCCGATGCCGTGGATGCCGCCCTTGAGTTTGCGCAGAGAGGCGACGCTATCCTGTTCTCGCCCGGTTGCTCCAGCTTCGACCGGTTCCGTGACTACCTTCAACGTGGCGCCGAGCTCACAAGGCTGATCGACGAGCGAAGGTGAGCCGTCCGCCGCTGACATCCCTTTCGTCTTTCCTGCACGGGACATCGGTCCGACCGGGATAACCCAACACTGCATCTTCTGAACGACAGCGTTCCTTTCGCCGACCGGACATTCGGCGTAATCGTGTGTTGGCGCACACGGATGCGGCAGATGCGTCGCAGGTTCTCCGGCTGAGAGTCCGGCGACAGTGCCGCCAGCGGGGGGAACAAGGTGGAACTGCAGGCCGATCGCACAACGTGGCTCGTGACGCTTGCGTTGCTTGGCATCGGGTTGATCATGCTGTACAGCGCAAGCTCTCCGTTCTCTCTCGCCCACTTCGACAGCGACACATACATGATCGCGAAGCAAGCGACGGCTGCGGCGATCGGCGTGGTGTTGTGCATCTCTCTTGCTCTGTTCGACTATCGCAGATTGGCTCAATTCGATGAGTTGTTGCTGATCGGAGGATTTCTCCTGACCGCGCTTACGCTTGTTCCGATCAGCGGATTCAGCGACGGCCGCTGGCTCAATCTGGGTGTGTTCAACCTACAGCCCACCGAACTCCTGAAAGCCGCGCTGATCATCTACTTGGCGGCGGCGATGACGCGCAAGGGCGATCGGATGGCTTCATTTTCCCAGGGCGTGCTTCCGTTTCTCATCGTCCTATTGCTGGTCGCTACCGTCGTGATCCAGCAGCCCGATCTTGGAATGATCCTTGTGCTTTGCTCCCTGACGTTCTTCATGTTGTTCCTCGGTGGCGCGCGGGTTCGCCACCTGGGAGCGGTTGCCGCCGCGGCTGTTCCCGCGGTTTGCGCGGCGGTTCTGATTGCTCCATACCGCATGGAAAGAGTCGTTGCCTTCTTCAACCCGCAAGCGTACAGCACATCATCCTGGTACCAGGCGCGGCAATCGCTGATTGCCGTGGGATCCGGTGGAATCTTCGGCCGAGGGCTTGGAGCCTCCCGGGCCAAGCTCTTCTACCTGCCGCAAGCGCACAACGATTTCGTTTTCTCGGTTGTTGCAGAAGAGCTGGGTCTTGTGGGTGCTGTTGCGTTGCTGCTCCTGTTTGCCGTGTTGATCTGGCGCGCGTTTTCGATTGCCGCAGCAACGGTCGATCGGTTCGGTCAGCTTCTGGCGTACGGGATCGGAATCTGTTTTGCCCTACAGGTCGTGCTGAACGTCGGCGTCACATTGGGGTTGCTGCCGGTGACCGGTCTGACGCTGCCGTTTGTCAGCAACGGCGGATCGTCGCTTCTTGTGATGCTGGCGCTCTGCGGTCTGCTTCTCAGCGTTTCGCGGTACGGAGGTCAACGATGCGGGTCCTAGTTGCGGGCGGTGGTACCGGCGGTCATGTCTACCCGGCCCTTGCGATCCTCGACGAGCTGGCGCAAACGGTGCCTGGTGTCGAACTCGGGTATGCAGGAACCGGCAGGGGGTTGGAGGCGAGGTTGGTTCCTTCGATCTCGAACGTGCAGTTCTTCAAGACCAGTGTAAGAGGGTTCCCTTGTGGATTGCCGGTTTGCGTCAAGCTGAGATCGGCCGCAGCGTTGCTGTGGGCTCTGCTGCAGGCGCTCGTCATCGTTCTTCGGTTCCGGCCGGACGTGGTGCTCGGTGTTGGCGGATATGCATCGTTTCCGGTGGTGTTCGTCAGTGCTCTTCTCGGACAAGCCCTGTCGATTCGAACGCTGATTCACGAGCAGAACGCCGTTGTCGGACGTGCGAACCGTGTTCTGGCGCCCTGGGTGGATCGTGTCCTTGTGTCGTTTCCGTCCACGGTACGCGATCTTCCGCACGCGAAGAGAATCGTTGTGACAGGCAACCCTGTACGACAGGATCGATTGGGCAAGGAAGCAAGTCGCGACGCCTACCGGCGGTTTGCGTTGGATCCCGAAAAGAGAACGGTCCTCGTGTTTGGGGGATCCAAAGGATCTGCGGCGTTGACCCGTGCCGTTCTCGATCTGTCGGCGGATTTCTCCGATGAACGTGAGCTTCAAGTGCTTCTCGTGACAGGCAACGAAGCAGCGGCCGAAGAAGCCCGGCAACGACTGCGCGGTTCCGGCGCGCGGAACTTCGCTGTCCAGGCGTATATCGACCAAATGGGACAGGCGTATGCGATCGCGGATCTGGTCGTCAGCCGCGCCGGTGCCACGACTCTTGCCGAGATCACGTCTTGCGGCAAGCCGGCGGTGATCGTCCCATGGGAAGGCGCTGCCGATGATCATCAGGTGGCCAATGCGGAGTTTCTCGAGAGGGCGGATGCTTGTGCATTGATCCGCGAAGCGGCAATCTTGGACGGAGGCTTGTCGCAGGTCATCCGCGAACTTGTGCATGATCCGCGGCGCCTGGTGCAGATGGCGGCAAACTCGAAGCGATTGGGAAGGCGTCAAGCGAATGCGGCGGTCCTTGGTGAGGTCGTCGGGTTGTTCGGAGGGGCGTTGACGTGATGGTTGGAAACGGCCGGTATCACTTCGTCGGGATCGGCGGCTCGGGGATGAGCGCACTCGCTGCGATCATGCTGGCCGGAGGGGCGACCGTCTCCGGATCGGATCTTCGCGACACGGAAGAGGCGGATGCTCTGCGGAAGGCAGGCGCTCGCGTAACCGTCGGGCATGACGAAGCGAACATCAGCGACGGCCTGGACGGCGTCATCGTTTCCTCGGCCGTTGCGAACGACAACGTTGAGGTTCAGAGTGCGGTGAGGCGGCAGGTTCCGGTCGTGCGACGGCTGCATGCACTCGGCCGCATGTGGCAAGCAGGACGTAGTCTCGGCATCACGGGCACCCACGGAAAGACGACGACATCAGCCATGCTGGCGACCATCTTGCGTCAAGCAGGCGAGGATCCGAGTTTCGTGATCGGAGCGCGGTGTCCTCATCTTGGCGGCAACGCCTATCTGGGGCGTGGCGATCTGTTTGTCGCCGAAGTGGACGAAAGCGACGGCGTTCTTGTCGACTTGTCGGCCGACGTCGCCGTGGTGACGAACATCGGCTGCGACCATCTTTCCACTTACGGTTCGATCGATGGCATCGTGCGCGGGTTCTCGGGGTTTCTTGAGCAGTGCGGGTCGGCCGTTCTGAACGTCGACGATGATCGAGTGGCCAACCTGTCGGAGCGGTTTCCCAAACACATCAGTGTGGGAATCGACGCCGATGCCGACGTGCGGGCGACGACCATCGTACAACAGGAATTCGACACATGGTTCGATCTGACGATCTTCGGCGAATCCTGCGGCAGGGTGAAGCTTCGCGCGCCCGGCGTCCACAACGTGCGCAACGCTCTGTGCGCCGCGGGGGGAGCCGTTGCCGCCGGGCTCAACGCCCGGCAGATCATCGAAGGTCTTGAAGCGTTCCGCAGACCGCGAAGACGATTCCAGCTGCTGGAGCAGAACGGCATCATTGTTGTCGATGACTACGCTCATCTCCCGGAAGAAGTGAGTGCAACGTTGGATGCCGTCCGTGGCGGGTGGCCGACGCGACGCGTGGTTGCCGTGTTTCAGCCGCATCGGTACTCGCGCACTGCGTGGATGGGGGATGCGATTGGGTCAGCCTTCCAGCGGGCCGACGTGGTGGTTGTGGCTCCGATCTACGCCGCCGGTGAAGATCCGATTCCCGGCGTCACGACACAACGCGTGGCCGACGCGATCCGACGCGAGACAAACGCTGAGACCTATACCATGGGTTCAGCGGACGAGATTGTGCCGTTCTTGGAGACCACGATCCGACGAGGCGATTTCCTTATCAGTTTCGGCGCCGGTGACATCAGCCGTGTCACGGAGCAGCTTTCGGCGGATTTGGAGGAAGCGCTGTTTTGCGCTGCCTAGGCAGGCGGCTCTCCTGCGCGACCTGATGTTCGGACAACGCCATCGATTCTACGGAGAGAGGCACTCGGCTCTCTCGTTTCTGACTCAGCTTGACGGGGATGTTCTGTGGGACGAGCCGCTTGCCGGCCACAGCACCTTCTGTGTTGGGGGTCCCGTAGCGGGATGGTTTCGCCCACGGACGAACGCTGCGCTGATCGAAGCGGTAGCCTCTGCCAAGAGGGCGGCGGTTCCCGTGTTCATCGTTGGAGGCGGTAGCAATGTGCTATTCCCCGATGAGCGGATGCATGCGATCGCGATCAGTACCGAACGCCTCAACGGAATGAATGTGGAGCAAGAGGAACTCCTCGTGCAATGTGGAGTCCCGATCGCACAGCTGCTGACCCGACTGCATAAGCAACGCTGTCATCATCTGGATTTCCTTGCCGGTCTTCCGGGAACGGTTGGCGGCGCTCTGATCGGCAACGCAGGAACGGTCGATCATTGGATCGGCGATGCGGTCTCGGAGGTTCAGGTGCTCTCGGATGCCTCGCCACCGGAGTGGATTGGCTCCGAGGCATGCCGGTTCGGGTACCGGACAAGCGGCCTTGCCCATTGGCGTGCCGTCCTCGGCGCGAAGCTGGAGATCAGCGGCGATCCGTTCGACGGCGAGCAGATTCTTTCCTGCAGACGGGCCACACAGCCGATCGGGGCGAAGACGGCCGGATGTGTGTTCAAGAATCCGGATGAGAGATCTGCGGGGCGGCTGATCGAAGAGGCGGGGTTGAAAGGATATCAGCAAGGAAAGGCTAGAGTCTCACCAAAACACGCCAATTTCATTGAAAATCTGGGTGGGGCAAGAAGCGCTGAGATCCGCAACATAATTGACATTGTGCGCGAAAAGGTGTATAAGTTTCATCGCGTTTTGCTTGAGCTGGAGATCGAGGTATTTGACGGGTGGACCAGGGAGGTAGTGCAAGCAAAGCCATCGGGTGGGGACTTGTAGTAGGGGGGATTCTGATCGCTGCCGTCGTTGTCGCACTGTACTCGCCGACGCTGGGGATTCTTGATGTTCGCAGACTCCACGTGATCGGAAACGAAACCATTCCCACTGAGCAAGTGGCTGATCTCATCGGCGTACAGGCCGGTGAGAACCTTCTTCGCATCTCGCGTACCGACATCGAGTCGTCGCTTCTCGAAGATCCTCGAATCAAGAGTGTGGCCGTACGACGTTCGTTACCGCATACGCTCGTTGTTCGTGTTGAGGAGCGACGTCCTGTCGCCGCATGCGCGCGTTCCGCCGGGGGGTGGTGGTTGCTGGGAGACGATACGGTCATCGTTGAGTCTTCCGACTCGCTGCCGGAAGGCCTTCTGGTTGTCGCAGGCATCAACTGGGGCAACGATCCCGCCCCAGGAGAGGACGCAACGGATGCGTGGGTAGCCTTTGCCATGGCGTTGATCGGTGATGCCAACTCGGCCGGGGCCCAGATCCAGAGTGTCGATTTTTCCGATTCAACATGTGTGATCGCCGCAAGAAGACGAGGAACCACGATCGCCTTGGGCAGGCCCGATCAGCTTTCGTCCAGCGTTCGT
Organism: uncultured Thermotogae bacterium; assembly: GCA_964554715.1. Taxonomy (GTDB): domain Bacteria; phylum Bipolaricaulota; class Bipolaricaulia; order UBA7950; family UBA9294; genus RXOA01. The sequence continues at coordinate 25,867 of CAZKPU010000011.1, forward strand.
GCATTGATGTCACTGCTTGACGAAGTCGATGCAGATGACTATCAATCGATCGACTTATCGCGTGGGGGTGAGGCGACACTTGTGCCCCGTGAGGTGGTGAACCGATGAGAAGAGAGAGAGTCGTTGTCGGGCTCGATGTAGGAACGACCAAGGTCGTTGCCTTGGTTGGAAACATTGTTGATGACATGATTGAGATCATCGGCATGGGCAAGGCCGAGTCCCATGGCCTGGAAAAGGGAGTTGTCGTTGACATCGGTCGAACGATGGCTTCCATCCGCAAGGCGGTCGAAGAAGCGGAGAACATGGCCGATGTGAAGATCACTTCCGTGTATGTGGGGATCGCCGGGAAACACATCTCCTCGATCAACAACAGCGGAACCGTGTCGATCAACCGCCCAGACAGGATCATTACCGAGGATGACGTCCGACGCGTGGTGGAAACGGCGCAGGCGATTCAACTGCCCTCCGAAAGCGAAATGATCCATGTGATCCCCCGACAGTACATCGTCGACGGCCAGGATGGAATCACCGATCCGGTGGGAATGACCGGGACACGACTGGAAGTCGATGTCCATATCGTCACCGGAGCGATCACCGCCGTTCACAACCTTGTTCGATGCGTGGAAGCCCTGGGCATCGGGATTGAGCAGATCGTTCTCGAGCCGATTGCATCGTCTCTGGCGGTGCTCTCCTCGGCCGAGAAAGAGCTTGGCGTGATCCTGATGGACAGTGGCGGCGGCACAACCGACATCAGCGTGTTCCGCGGGGGAGATATCTGGTTCTCGAAGGTAATTCCGATCGCCGGCGAGCACATCACCAACGACATCACTGTCGGTCTTCAGACGCCGATCGAAGAGGCGGAGCTGATCAAGAAGCAGTGGGGAACTGCGATGGTGGACAGCGTTGGCGAGGACGAGAAGATCGATGTTGCCACGATCGGCGGAGACGAAAAGAAAAGCGTATCCAAGAAACGCCTGGCGAAGATCATCGAACCGCGTGTCGAAGAGCTTCTCGACCTCGGCATGCAAGAGGTCGAAGACGCCGGATACCGGGATCTTGTCCCAGCAGGACTGGTTCTCACCGGAGGCACCTCGATGCTTAGCGGCCTGACCTCGTTTGCTGGTCAGCGCTATGACATTGCCGTGCGCCGAGGCAAGATTCCTCAAGGGATCCATGGGTTAAGGGACATTGTAGAATCGCCGATCTACGCGACGGCGATCGGCCTGTTGCGTTACGCGATCGAAACGAAGGACTTCAAGAAGAAGGACTTCTACCAACCGCGGCGGGGCACGTTCCTTTCGAAGCTCTTCTCTTGGTTTAACCGGTTCTTCCGGGGGTAATGATGCGCGATGACAGAGTGTTGACGCCTCCTGCTCGGTTGATGGTCATCGGTGTCGGAGGTGGCGGCGGGAACGCTGTCGACCGGATGTTCGACGAAACGGTCAACGGTGTCGAGCTTGTTGCCGTCAACACGGATGCACAGGTTCTTGAGGTCGTTCGTGCGCACCAGACGCTTCAGCTCGGACGCAAACTGACAGGAGGACTCGGCGCCGGCGGGAACCCGGATATCGGCAAAGCCGCGGCCGAAGAGAGCCGCGAAGCGATCATGGATCTTCTTGACGGCATCGATATGGCGTTCATCACGTGCGGCATGGGAGGCGGTACAGGCACAGGTGCTGCACCGGTGATCGCGGCGCTTGCCAAAGAGGCGGGGATCCTTACGACGGGGATTGTCACGCGGCCGTTCTCGTTTGAAGGGCTTGCCCGTTCGGAGAAGGCGGAAAGCGGAATCAGCCGCCTCGCACAATCCGTAGACGCCCTGATCTGCATCTCTAACGACAAGCTCCTCAAGGTGGCTCCCAACGACATGCCGATCACGATGGCGTTCGAGCTTGCGGACGAAATCCTTCGACAAGGGGTTCAAGGCATTTCGGATCTCGTGACGATGCCCGGAATGATCAACCTTGACTTCGCCGATATCGAAAGCGTCATGAGAAACGCAGGCACAGCGATGATGGGAATCGGCGAGGGTGAGGGTGAGGGCAAGACCAAGGAAGCCGCGCGAAACGCAATTTCCTCTCCGCTGTTGGATGGGACGATCAAGGGAGCCCGCAAAGTGATCATGAACATCACGGGCGGATCCGATCTGACCCTCGAGGAAGTCACCGAGGCGGCTCAACTGATCCGGGAAGCGGTTTCCGACAAAGCGGATATCATCTTCGGAACAGCGATCCGAGATGGGATGGAGCACGTCCGACTGACCGTCATTGCCACAGGGTTTGCGGCAACGATGGGGGGCGAAGAAGAAGAGGGCACCCAGATCACGAACGAAACGATGCTCGTGAAGCTTCAACAGGAGAGCCGGATCGGTCCTGATGACTGGGATATTCCGACGTTTCTCCGGCGGAGCCGCCGGAATCGTGAAGAGCCGGCACCACGCCCGTGGGGGCAACCCGAATAGCCAGAACCCCCACCCGGATCTTCGCTTCCGGTCGTTGACCGAAGACACTGACTCGAATCGGCGAAGCCCAAACAGGAAAAAACGAACCGCGCACCGTGACGAAGCCACGTTGCGCGGTGCTTTGCCAGAGGTGGGGGTCGAACCCACACGACCGCGAGGGCCACGGGATTTTGAGTCCCGCGCGTCTGCCAATTCCGCCACTCTGGCGATTGCAGGTATAGTATCGGGCGCGTGCACGTCCGTCAATCCGAATTATGCACCCCCACCTAAGGAACGGACAAACGTCCTTCGCCGCCAACACACGTCTTGTTGCTGCCTTCCTGATCCCCTTCCCCGAGCGTGATTTCGGTTACATCCGCCTCTGAACGCGCTGCCTATACTCCCTATGATGGTAACGGATATAGATGACATTGTCGGTCGACGGACACTGCACTTCGCGGCAAGGAAGCCTAAGTGCGGTGATCGCTTTGAGGAGGGTCGTGTGGGGACCACCAGGATCAGGGGCAGGATACGGACAGGGATCAGGCGTGAATCCCGGGATGAACGCCGGCGAACGGCGAAACGAGCAACGCAATGGATGCTGTGTCTCTGTGCCTTTGCCTCGCTTTCATGGGCCGCGGCGGGCGCTGCGCCGACAGCCACGATCTCTGTCAGCGATGGGCTGATTACACCGGCAGATCTGGCGGGAACCTTTGCTGTGACGGTGGCCTTCGATCAGACCATGAGCCAGGTCCTTTCTCCGGACGTTGCGTTCAGTCCATCGGTTTCCGCGACGCTGACCGGAGGTGTAGGGGTGTGGAGCACCTCCGGCGTGTTTGATAGTGACCGATACACCGTTTCGTTTACCGTTGTCGATGCCGATCAAGAAGCGATGGACGTGGACGTGATGGTCTCAGGGGCACGCAACCCCTCTTCGGAGCCGATGCAACCGGCCGTTCTCGCTGATGCATTCGATGTCGACACGGCGGAGCCAACGGTGACGACTCAGGATGTGACGGCGTTGCTGGATGGGACGGGTAGCGCAACGATCAGCGCGGAGCAGATCGACAACGGGTCGTCCGACGGGTTCGGTATCGCTTCGATGTCTCTCGACATCACCGCGTTCACGTGCGCGGATGTCGGGGCGAACACGGTGACGCTGACGGTGACCGACGTGAACGGGAACTCGGCATCGGACACGGCGACGGTGACGGTGGAAGACAACGTCGCACCTGTTGTTGTCACTCAGGACATCACGGTGCAGCTCGATGGGAGCGGGAACGCGGCGATCACAGCGGGCGAGATCGACAACGGATCGTCGGACGCGTGCGGGATCGCGACGCGGACCCTCGACACCACCGCGTTCACGTGCGCGGATGTCGGGGCGAACACGGTGACGCTGACGGTGACC
>CAZKPU010000011.1:29817-33122 GCA_964554715.1 uncultured Thermotogae bacterium
GACGTGAACGGGAACTCGGCATCGGACACGGCGACGGTGACGGTGGAGGACAACGTCACCCCCGTGATCACACAAGCGGCTTCCCCTCAAACTGTGGAGTGCGACGGGTTCGGGAATTCCTTCGAGTTGGCGGTATGGCTCTCCAGCCGGGGCGGAGCCGCGGCGTCAGATGCATGCGGGATCACTTGGAGCGATGACTTCGTCGAGCTCTCGGATGAGTGTGGTGAAACGGGCTCGGCAGCGGTGACGTTCACGGCAACGGATCCTTCGGGCAATACGGCTTCTACAACGGCCGGGTTCACCATCGCCGACACAGTTGCTCCGGGAATCACATGGGATGCACAAGAGCAACTGCCGGATTTCCAGCAGATGGACGAGGATTGCTCGATTACGTTCCCGATTTCCGTGGAAGTTTCCGATGTCTGCTGCATTGCCGCGGCAAGCGTCAGCTACACCATAGGCAATCCGGGCGGCGTGTCCATCGTAGACGGACTGTCGGTTCAGCAAGTGAGCTCACAACGGGTGCTCATCGAAGGGACGATCACAGTCTCCGATCTCTCCGGGTGTCCGCGGACTGTCTCCCTTACGGTTCAAGCGACAGATTGCTGCGGCCATTCCAGCGAATCCACGGATCAGGTCACACTGTCCGATCCGCTGGCTCCGACGATCGATCTGCTGGTTCACGATGCAGATATCACAGACGACTACTCCTGTGCAACGACGATGCCGTTCACGGTGACAATCGCCGACAATTGCTGCCTCGATCTTGGGTCGCTAGCAATCGTCGCCGAATGGGTATCAGGATCCGCTGTGTTCGAGCAACCGACGTTCACATGCTTCACGACGGATCGAACCTGCACGATCGACGATGGAGAGATCCTCGCCCATGATCTTGCATCCTGTTCCGCAACCGTGAGAGTGACGGTGACCATCAGCGACTGCTGCGGGAACGTCTATGAAGCGGTCGATCTCGGCACCGTTTATGACCGTTGCCCGCCGCACTTCACATTGGATCCTCCCAACCAATCGACCATTACGCTGCCCGCGGACGCCGGTGCCGCTCCGTACATCCCGGGATCCAACGTGGCGGTGTTCGAATGCGATGGCAATTACAACGTCACGGAGATCAACGCGTGGCTCTCGCAAGCAGCGGCCCTCGACTCGTGCAATCCTCCCGCCACGTGGTGGCCGACCGATGTGACGGGGTTCGTTGCCGGATCCAACTTGCTTTGGAGCTGCTTTAGCGGTCCCTGTCCTGGATGCTGTGGAGCCGTGGGCCCGTATGGCTACACGTCTACGGGGATCGGTACGGTGATTTTCGAGGCCGAAGATGCCTGCGGGAATAGTATCACGACGGAAGACGCGCACGATCCCTCTTGGGCGAGCCCGAGCTTCGTCATTGTGGACACCATTCCGCCGGTTGCTGTCGACGATCCCGAGGCCGGATTTCCGTACGGATTTGCCCAACCGCCGTTCATCGAATTCATCGAGGAGATCGACGGTGTGTTACGGTTCGTGCTCCGGGAGAACACACCAATCTACATCGATGTGCTGAGCAATGATATCGATCTCTGCCGGACGGGGATGCATATCCTTGAGACGACGGCACCATCGTATGGCACAGCGTCGATTCATGCTTCTGTCGGGAGGCTTGCCGGCTTGTGCCAAGGCCAGATCATCCGCTACGCCCCGGCACCGAACTACAACGGCCCGGACGAATTCGAGTACACCGTGCGGGATTGCAGCGGCAACACGGACATCGCTCATGTTGATGTCTACGTCTTTCGCCAGAACCAGGCCGATGATGTGTATATCTCGGTATGGAACGAGAGTCCACAGGGATTCCGCCTTGCCGTAATCGATGATATGCTCAACCGCATCGCCGGTCCGGAACGTTTCCGTTACGAGTTCCAACTGATCGACCCACCGACGCTTGGGGTCATTGTGGGCTCTCTCGCTGACATCTGCGTTGAGGGGAACAGCAGCTTCGTCGAACTCGCGTATGTTGCGTCCGAGGGAAGCGAAGGGCGGGATGTGATCCGCTGGGCAGTTACTGACCCATTTGGCGTTCGTCAGACAGCGATCCTGGACGTGCGTGTCGAAGCGCGGACCGGCAGGATCGCAGACGAGATCACCGGGGTCTTCAGGCAGGGACAGCAGATTGACATCTTCCTCCCTGAGCGGATCGCGGGAGCCACAGCCGACGTCGTGATTGAGCGTGTAGGAGATCTGGGATTGGGGGCAACGATTGTTGTGTTGGATGAAGCGGTTGTTGAACAGGTTCTGAGACAGACCTCGCTCAGCGGGGGGAGCCCGCGACTTGTCCTGGATTCCGGGGCTTTGGGTGTCGGAACGTACCGGCTTACTGTGCCGACCGGCGCGGCTGGAGACAGCAGATTCGTGATTCGTGTCGACAGCGAGGAGGGCGATCGATGAGGCGCGTACGAGCAACGTGGATCGCGTGGATAATCGTTGTCCTCTTGACGGTTGTCGTGTCAGCGAACCAGCCGCCGCAGACGGAGGATCTTGAGCTTTCCACATGGATTGGGACGCCGACGGCCTTTGTCGTCACAGCGACAGATCCTGACATCGACTGCTCCGATCCTACGGGACATCCCCTGCGGTTCGTTCTTCTCGTTCCACCTGAAAACGGCGTTGTCACTGGAGATCTCAACGATGTGTTGTGCAGCGGACAGAAGAACTCGATCGCCCTCTGCTATACGCCCGGCGAGACATTCACCGGAGTTGATCGTTTCGTCATCGATATCTTGGATCCATTCGATCAGCGCGCAACGAGCGTGGTTTCGATCGATGTGCGTCAGCCTGCGGCAGAAGGATCGCTTTCCGGGGACGCAGCGATGTCCCTGACGATCGATCCGTTGACGCCATCGTTTCCGGCGTTCCTTACGGATCTCGCACTTGTCTACCGGTACGAAGGTGTCACCTGTGAGATTCGCGGATCCTGGAAAAAGATGGCCGGGTCGACCGATGATGCATTCGACGACTTGAAGCTGCTCCTGCGGATGCCTTGTTCTACAGTGGGGAGCATTTCCGGCCGAGTCGATTTCGATCCGAATGCATCGACACCTCCGTTCGAGTCAGCAGAGATCCGGGGCGAGATGATTGTGGACCCCGTCTGGCTGACGGCGTCGCTTCACCTCGAACCGGTCCAGACCTTGTCGTTCACGACGCTCAGCCTGTCCGGGCCGCTTCCGATGGGAGGAAGCATGTCGATCACCACGACTCTGTCGGATCTGTGTCAATGCTTCGAAGATGCCACTATCCGGATTCGCTTCCCCGATCTG
>CAZKPU010000012.1:0-9987 GCA_964554715.1 uncultured Thermotogae bacterium
ATCCGGGGATCGATCACATGTCGGCGATGAGAGTGATCCATCGCATCCATGCGCGAGGGGGGAAGTTGGTCAGCTTCCGTTCGAACACCGGCGGGCTTCCGGCGCCGGAGGCCAACGATAACCCGATGGGCTACAAGTTCTCCTGGGCGCCGCGCGGTGTTGTCATGGCAGGCAGGAATCCGGCACGTTTCCTCGAAGACGGACAGATCATCGATGTGCCGGGAGAGAAGCTGTTTGCGCATCACTGGCCGGCGGAGGTCGCCGGATTCGGCACCCTTGAGGTGTATCCGAACCGCGATTCGCTGCCCTATGTCGACACCTACGGAATCCCGGAGGTCCGGACGATGTTCCGGGGGACGCTGCGCTATCCGGGATGGTGTGGTACCTTGCTGAAGATCGTGGAGTTGGGGTTGCTGGATGAGACGGAGCGTGCGGACCTTGACGGCATCACGTTCGCGAAGTTGACGGCGCGCCTCATCAGCGCTGATGAGGGATCGGATCTGCGCGGCGCGCTCGCTGAGCATCTGCAGATCCCCGTGGATAGTAAGGCGATCTCGGATCTCGAGTGGCTGGGATTTCTGAGCGATGAACCTCTTCCTCAAGAGGCAACGACATTGCTGGATGTTCTCGCGATGAGGATGCTCGAGCTGATGGCGTATGCGCCCGGCGAACGGGACATGCTGGTCATGCAGCACGAGTTCATCGCAGAGTATCCCGACGGTTCCCGCGAAAAGACGACGTCGACCATGATCGACTACGGCATCCCCGGAGGCGACACATCGATGTCGCGGACGGTGGGGCTGCCGGCGGCGATCGCGACCCGGTTGATCCTGCAGGGAGAGATCCGGCTGACCGGCGTGCACATCCCGGTCATCCCGGAGATCTATGAGCCGGTCCTCTCCGAGCTGGAGAGGCTGGGGATCGGATTCGAGGAGAAGGCCGAACTCCTGGGTGGCTGACCCGGTCCGGTTGCCTCCTGGCGTCGCTTGCCAACGCGAAAACGTTGAACGACGTCGACGAAACCAATCGGCGCTCAGGGTGTAGCTAACATGGCGACCATCTTTGCCGAGCGAAGGTGGGAGGGATGGAGATCGAAACGGAATCGTCGAAGGGCTCCGTGCATGCAGTAAGGGGTTTAGGAGGAATGTGATGCGGCGATCGCTTCTGTGGGCTCTGATCGGGGTCGCTCTGTTGGCTGGAGCGGCATGGGGGCAAAGCGGCTGTGGCTGCGAAGCCACGGCGGAAGGTGTTCCGGAGTGCTACACGTCTTTTTGGAGCGGTGATCAGGTCGTTTTCGAATTGGTCGTTCCCGTCGATTTCTTCTTTGCGTGCGCCGGTTGTCCGACTCCTCTTGTGATCGGATGGCGGGTGGAGACGCTGGACGGATTTGTGCTGAACGAAGCGACGTTCGCTTCCCCGAAACCCCACGGGTTCGAGATGGCTTGGAACGGACACGATCAGTGGGGAAATCGGATCCCTCCGGGCTTCTATCGTGTTGTTGTCGTCACGGACACCGCGGGGGAATTCGCAACCTCGATTGAGGTCGTCGAGCGTCCGTGCCCGGTGTGGCCGTGCTGGTGCGCATGCCTGACGTGTTGCGGCGATACCCCGTCGTCTGTGCCCTGTTGTCCTCCGTTCGGGCTTCCGTATGTGCGGATTACGAACGAAGCAAGCGAGTCGCAGTCGTTCTTCCGGATCCAGTTGACGATTGTGCAAACGGGAAGCAGCACTCCCTAAGGGAAGTCGGTTACACTGGATGGTGCGTGAGAAACCGCCTCTGGAACGGCGCTTGCGGCGCTGTGCCGGAGGCGGATTCGCTTCTGTCTCCAACGTGCACATCTCGGCGGGAATCGTATAATCTGTCGTTATGGCAACACTGAGAGACCTTGCAAACGAACTGGGAATGTCGAAACGAGCGGTCCGCGCACGGATCGACGCACTCAGCGATGTTCTCGATCGCTTCCAATCGCGAGGCAAGAACAACAAGCTTGTGTTCACGCACGAGGCTCTGCTCATCCTCCGGAGGCTGGAGGAACTTCGGCGTGAAGAAGGAATTCCGATCCGTGAGGCCGCAGAGCGCGTGCGCGGCGAGGCGACATCCCTGATCGAGTCCGAGCAGCAACAGGCGGATGTCCAGGCCACGTTGATTATCGAGTATCTTCAGGAGAAGCTTCGCGAAATCATCGAGGAACGCGATGCATGGGCCGACCTGGCCGAATCCCTCGAATCCGTGCTTCCCAGGAACCTCCGGTGGATGGGCAAGACAGCTCCTCCCTCCGAAGGCGATCCTCGTCTGAACTGACACCGATCGATCGATTCACGAGCCCAATCAGAACACAGGATACCGGTTGTACCCGCTGAACACAGGGTTTGCATCAGGGGGCTTCATCGACGAAAAGAAAGCGCCGGAAGTCCTCATCCTTCTCCTGATGGAAGGGTGAGCACTTCCGGCGCTGGACATCTGCTGCGGCCAGGCTACTTCTTTGCCTTCTTCGCGACAGTTTCCTTGAGGTTCTTTCCGGGCTTGAACGCCGGAACCACTTTCGCGGGAACCTTGAACTTCTTCCCACTCTGCGGATTGATGCGCGTCGTGGCTTTTCGCGAGCGAACCTCGAACTTCCCGAAACCGGTCAGATTCACGGCCTCACTCTTTGTGAGCGATTCCGTGATCACGTCGATGATCCCATCGATGACCTGGTACGCCCCCTTCTTCGTAAGCCCAGCCTTGGCCGCGAGTTTCTCCGCCAACTCTGCCTTGTTCACGCTGTACCTCCTCGTGCTTTTCAGAACTCGGGCCTCAGTTTAGTCGCCAGAACGACGATTGCCAAGTCCCCACGTTCTTTCCCTTGCCATTCTGCTGCATTGCGACGAACTCTTCAAGTCTCACGCGCCGCGGAAACGACGTTAGAGACTGGTTTTGACGCTCGGGCCTGCCTACTCCCCGCCGCCATCGGCCGTTCCTGGTCGTTGCATGAATCTCGGTACGACGCGCACGGGGAGAGGAATAGCCACCCTGTCTCCCGCCGCCAGCTCCGCCGAGGACTTGACGGCTTCTTGTCGTCGTTGAGGGTTGAGAACGACCAGCTGTGTCTCCGGATCGAGAGCGGTCGTCTTTCCGTCAACCAGTGCGAGACCGATCTGGGATCGATCGAGCACCACGCAGCTCGTCACTCGTCCGACATACGCCCCGTTTGCATCGATGATCGCCGCTCCTGCCTGGATCGGCCGGCTTGCCTTGCTCAACGATTCGAAGCGGATGATCCGGCGGGATGTATGCCTGAAGGACGACACGCAGGCATCTCGTCCGACAAAGAACGGCTTGTGTAGCTTGACGTACGATGCAAATCCCGCCTCGAACGGGTTGATCTCATCCACCCCCGCGAGTTCATGCCCGTACAACGGGAGCCCGGCTTCCGTTCGCGTTGAATCGCGCGATGCCAGTCCACACGCGGCAAGCCCAAGAGGGGAACCGACTTCAAGCAGCCGGTTCCACAACCAGACCGCATCGTCCCCGGAGACGTAGATCTCGTATCCGATCTCCTCGCCGGTGTAGCCGGTCCGCGCGATCAGAAGCTGGCGCCGTTCGACATCGAGTTCACAGAACTCCGTTCGTCGAAGCGATCTGAGCACCGCCTTCTGGGTGTCGTTCAGCAGGGTCTCGAGGATTCGCTGGCTGTTGGGACCTTGAAGCGCGATGTCCATGACACCCCTGCCCTGCTTGAGGTTCTGCAGGGTCACGGGCCCCGATGGACGTCGGGACGGGAACTGCTCATCGATCAGGTAGCGGCCCTTATTGACTCCGGTCAGCCATTCCCAATCCTTGTCCTCGTTGGCTGCATTGACGACAACCAAGAACCGATCTGTGGAGCGGCGGTAAACGAACACATCATCCAGCACGGACCCGTCCGGGGCGAACAGATAGGCATATTGAGACTCTCCGGGACGGAGCCAGTCCGCGTAGTTGGATGTGATCGAGTTGAGAAAGGCGGACGCCGAAACCCCGCTGACCGAGAATACCCCCATATGACCGAGATCGAACAAACCGGCGTGTTCCCGTATGGCACGGTGTTCAGCGAGAGCGGATTGATACCAAACAGGCATCTCCCACCCAGCGAACGGGACAATCCGCGCCCCGGCGTCAACGTGTGCGTCGTAAAGAGGGGTGCGTCTGAGCGGCTGCTCCTTCGGTTCCCAAACGAACGACCGCCTCATGGTGTCCGTTGTCGGCAGATCCAACGCGTGCTGTCCGACAAAGTAGGGTTTCGTTACGTCGAACGACTGGGGTGTCTGCTCGTACAATGCAGCTACCGGCTGACTTGCTTTCGCATCGGGAAGGGAGAGAGTCAGCCACGATCTGTACGGCTCCGGTACATCTTCGGCGCGGATCCGATCGACGATGGCCGGTCCCTGGACCTTGCGGAACACATCGTGCGGATCGAACAGAACATACCCATCGGCCAATCCGCACAACCACGCCTTGAGCCGGTCCACCCGGTTCCGGTGTGTCAGAAGCAGGAAGTCCTGATCGCCCAAGCGTCCGATGGTGACCTCATCGATCAGTTCCGCTTTCTCATCGAAGAACAGAGAGCGTGTCGTTTCGCCGATCTTGAGCTGCTCGATGTCTTGCGTCGACGCTTCGTTCAGCAGCGACAAGGCACGACCGTGATGGACGCGAAGGATTCCCACATCCTGAGCAAATTCCGACGACAAGGCTCTCGGCGATCTCCGGGAGGTCTCTTCATCGACGCGGGCGACCAGGGATCGAACCGCCTCCCGAGCCTCCTCGAGAACGGCAAGCGGAAGCTTCCCGCGCGTTAGAGAGCTGTTGAGACCCGTGTACTCGAGCGGGTGAAGTTTCGTGAGCACGGACGCAATGATTCCCGCCAGCTCCTTCATCTCGTCGGGGCCCATCCCCCGCTGGGTCGCCCATGGCGTCCCCAAACGGATTCCGCGGGCGTCACCGGCGCTTCGGTCTCCGGGAATGGTGTTCTTGTTGCAAACGATTCCGACCAGATCCAGCACACGGGACGCAATTTCACCCATCACCGGGAAGCCCGTATCGGTTTCAAGCGGTCGGAGATCGACAAGGAGAAGGTGCGTGTCGGTCCCTCCGTATGCGAGCGTCAGCCCATGATCGACGAGCGCCGAGGCAAGCGCCGCGGCGTTCTCGACGATGCGGTGCTGCAGTTGGCGGAACTCCTCGGATTGGGCGATCTTGAACGCCACGGCATGTGCGGCGAACTTGTTGACGTGAGGGCCGCCCTGCTGGCCGGGGAAGACCGATGAGTCGATCTGCGATGCGATGGCGGGATCCGTAGACAGAATGACCGCGCCGCGACCTCCGCAAAGCGTCTTATGGGTGGTGAATGTGATCGCGTCCGCATATCCGATCGGATTGGGGTAAACGCCTCCGATGATCATCCCGGCGACATGGGCGACGTCCGCAAGAAGGATCGCCCCAACCTCGTCGGCAATGGCTCGGAACTGTGCCCAATCCGGCTGCCATGGGAAGGACGTAAAGCCGGCGATGATCATCTTGGGGCGAAACTCGCGAGCCATCTCCCGGATCTTGCTGTAGTCCAGCTTCCCGGTGGACGGGTCGCTGGCGTACGACACGATCTTGTAGCGTTTGCCGGTGATGTTGAATTCCGATCCGTGCGTCAGGTGGCCACCTTCGGTCAGATCCAACCCCATGACCGTGTCGCCCGGGTTGACGAACGCTTCGTACACGGCCAGATTCGCCGCAGCTCCGGAGATCGGCTGGACGTTTGCGAAAATCTGGTCCGCTGAGATCTCCGGTGTCGCGAAACACTCAGCGGCACGGCGCCCGGCGACGGACTCCACGAGATTCGCAAGATCGGTGCCCTTGTAGAAGCGCCAGTCGGCGTATCGCCGATTCGAAGCGAGCTGTGCACTGATATCGGATAGCTCGTCTTCTGACGACCGGCGCATGGCACGCCGGGGATAGCCCTCGGCGTAGATGCTGGTGAACGCCGATCCGAGGGCTTCGCGGACAGCGGGGGGGGTGAAGCTCTCGGAGGGGATCAAAATGATCTTCTCCCGCTGTCTACGCTCCTCGGTTTCGATCAGCTCTGCCGTTAACGGATCAACATCAGCCAGTGTGCGAAGATCGGGGTGAACATGCATGACTACTCCTTCTTCTCCAACGTCGTCTTGGTGCAGAGTCTACGTTCCAGGTTTCGGCGTTTCCAGCAAGCGCAGCCGATGGCGTACAGCCCGCCGCTCATTAGATTGTGGCCCCCAAGAAGAACAGGAAGGGAAGCTCTTTGGGCCGCTTGAGTGAACGATTTCCATGTAGGGTTCTCAATCCGATCGATCCGAAGAAGGTCGCTTCGGAATCGATCGGCGGTGGAGGGCATGTCCGAGAGCGTTGTCAACAGGGGGCGAGTGTCAAGGATCGCCGCGGAGGCATGCTTGCCGAGCGAAGCGAAGAAGGCATTCCATCCGGCCTGCTCGAAGATCGATCCGCAGATGCGATCGGTCTCGGCATCCGGTGTGAAGCCCTGATGACTTCGCAAGCCGCGCCCCTCAATGACTCCGGCCGTTTGGCAGGCCGTCTTGTTCTGAAACCACGCCCATGTTACGGGGTTCACGCGGCCGTAGATCCACAGTCTGCCGGAACGATCGGTCAACGTATCCATGACAGCGCTGGCAGAGGACAGAACGGCTTGCTCCTCGAACGGCAACGGATCCTCTTCGGGCAAGCGGCCGGTTGCCTTGAGCAGGAGAACGTCCGTTGGCGTATCGATGTCGTATTGGGTCCTAAGGTTCCTTGGAAGCGGCCGACACGGCATGTCTTGGTCTGTCAGCATCATCCCGAGGGCGTTGTCGATCCGCGGAAGCTTGAGGGAAAGGAGGGTCTGTGCCTGAGCAAACGACGCGAAGTCGGTCGAGTAGAGGTTGTTCAGCAACACACGAGCTGATGGGTGTCTCGCCCACGTGACCAAGACTCTGTAGTCGGCTCGGCGAAGAAGCACACCGGCACCGCTTCCGATATACACGCAACCCTGCAGCGATTGAGATGAAATAACCTGCTTCAGGGTATCGCCGAAGTGGAATCCGGTGTGAGGGGTTGTGATCCACTGATCCGGCGGGTGTGCTAATTTCCTGCAAACAGAGGTGTCTGCATCCGTTGCGACAATCACAGGTGCAACGCCGGCCTCGCGCAGGGCTTCGATATGATGGGAAAGGCTGCTCAGACGGGCCTGCTCAACGAACTGTTCCTCAGCCGTTGGCCCCATACATCCATGTGTGAGGACGGCACCGACAGCCTGTTCCATCGAATCGTCCTTGAGGAAAGAGGACACCCCACTCATGCTCGAGCGGGGTGAGGATCAAACGAATCAGACAGCACACATCATGCGATGCGTCCTTGGCTATCTTCGTCGCGAGCGCTTCTTCTTCGGAACGGCAGATGCAACGCCAACGTACGGCAGCAACGCCAGCATCCGTGCACGGTTGACCTCTCGTGCCAATTGACGCTGATGCTTTGCACACAACCGCGTTGCTCGGCGGGGGAGGATCTTCCCCAAGCGGTTCATGTACTGCTTCAGTTCCTCAGGCTTCTTATAGTTCAATTCCTGTTTCCGCTCACATACGCGGCATACGCGCCTTCGTCGGTAGTACATGGTCTAGAAAGGAACCTCCTCATCCTCGGGGATGACCGATTGATCCGTCTTCTTGACGGTTCCCGGTTCAACTCGTTCACGTTGAGCGCCACCGAGGAATTGCACATTCTGGGCAACCACTTCCGTGATGGAACGCTTGTCGCCTTCGTCTGTTTCGAACTTGTAGATTCGCAAGCGACCTTCTACGGCCACGGATCGTCCTTTGCTCAGGTAGTTGGCACAGTTCTCGGCTTGTGATCCCCAAGCAATGATCGGTACAAACGTTACGTCTTCCTGCAGCTGACCCTCGCGGTCTTTGTACTGCCGGTTGATGGCGACACTGAATCGAGTACGGGCCGTTCCCCCCGATGTGTACTGCAACTCGGGGTCGGCGGTCAGATTCCCGATTAAGAAGACTTTGTTGAGACTGGCGGACACGTTTCCTCGCTTGCTCTAGGGGGCGACGATCTGATATCGAAGGATCTGTTCGTCGATATTGAGGCGATCCTTGATCTGTTCAACGGCCGACGGCTCCAAACGGAACTCGGCGAGGCCGTAATACCCTTCTTTATTGTGCTTGATTTCGTAAGCAAGCACGCGCTTTCCCCACTCTTCGGTTTTCCCGATTTCTCCGCCGTTATCCGTGATCAATGCGTGAATCCGCGCAATCTTGGCGGCTCGATCCTCTTCCGAAAGGTCGGACTTGAGAACGTAAACAATTTCGTAGTCTCTCAACGCTTGCACCTCTCCTTGTGGTTGCGGGGAATAACTTTACCTTGGAGGCGCTGGGAAGTCAAACCAGTCGACCTTCGTAGGGATCGCAACTACGCTCATCGGGAGCGGTTTCAAGGCTGTTGCCCGGCGGCACACTGTAATGCCCTTCATCACTTGACAAGCTCAATCCGTCGCCCCTATAATGCTCAAACTTATCTAGAAGAAGGGGGGTGACACATTGAATAAAGGGGAATTCGTGAACAAGCTTTCTGCTCATTCGGGATTAACGAGAAAACAGTCAAGGTTGGCCGTTGATGCGTTTATCGAGCTGGTCTCCCAAGCGCTTGCCAAGAGAGATGACGTTCTGCTCACCGGGTTCGGGAAGTTCGAAGCACGCACCCGGAAGGCCTCGAAGCGCATCAATCCGCAGACACAGAAGCGAATTTCGGTACCTGCGAAAACCGTTCCTGCATTCAAGGCAGGCAAGAACCTGAAGGAGATCGTTGCCAAGAAGGCACGAGTGAAGAAGTAGTCCCGATCGGGTTGTGCTGGCTGTGAGCTGTGCTCGGAGTGTGGATAAAGCGGAAGAGGAAACAGATTGGCTCTGGGATCGACAGCCCAGCGGTGCCTGAAGATAGACGCCGAACGCTGTCGTTTACTTTTCATCGATTTATCGTATACTCAGTAAACGTGTGACGTAACATATCATAGAATCGTAAAAAGGCTGGGAGGTCATCATGAAGTGGGGAGGATACAACCTCGGGGCAAGCGAACGTCTTGCGAGGATGATCCGGCGAGTGATTCGTGGGAAAGCGCTGTACACGCTGATGCTGATCGCGACGCTGGGACTACTCCTCGGCGCAAGCATCAAGTGGCATCCCAGCTAGGGCGGAACACAAGCCGGACAGAAACGAAGGAGGACGAACGATGAAGTGGGGAGGATACAACACACAGGCCGGAGAACGGACGAACAAGCTGATCGGGAAGCTGTTCCGAAGCAAGGCGCTGTACACGCTGATGCTGATCGCGACGCTGGGACTACTCCTTGGCGCAAGCATCAAGTGGCATCCCAACTAGAGACTGCACGGACCTTACGAAGGATGAACACGAACCGTACAAGAAGGAGAACCATGCTCAAGAGAATCCTCGGAAGCAAAGCGCTGTACACGCTGATGTTGATCGCGACGCTGGGAATGCTCCTCGGCGCAAGCATCAAGTGGCACCCCAACTAGATCGAAACGGAAGAAAGCAAGAAGGAGGACAAGCGATGAAGTGGGGAGGATACAACACACAAGCCGGAGAACGGACGAACAAGCTGCTTGGGAAGCTGTTCCGAAGCAAGGCGCTGTACACGCTGATGCTGATCGCGACGCTGGGACTACTCCTTGGCGCAAGCATCAAGTGGCATCCCAACTAGAGACTGCACGGACCTTACGAAGGATGAACACGAACCGTACAAGAAGGAGAACCATGCTCAAGAGAATCCTCGGAAGCAAAGCGCTGTACACGCTGATGTTGATCGCGACGCTGGGAATGCTCCTCGGCGCAAGCATCAAGTGGCACCCCAACTAGATCGAAACGGAAGAAAGCAAGAAGGAGGACAAGCGATGAAGTGGGGAGGATACAACACACAAGCCGGAGAACG
>CAZKPU010000012.1:10087-32802 GCA_964554715.1 uncultured Thermotogae bacterium
CGATGAAGTGGGGAGGATACAACACACAAGCCGGAGAACGGACGAACAAGCTGCTCGGGAAACTGATCCGGAGCAAAGCTTTGTACACCTTGATGCTGATCGCGACGCTGGGAATGCTTCTTGGCGCAAGCATCAAGTGGCACCCCAACTAGAAGCCATCGGTATGAAATAACCCGCACGAAGTGCGAGCGACGAAACGGCGAAGAGCTTTCGTTCAAGCCAGGGCATAAGGTTCACATGCCGCTCGAACAGTTCGCTGCAATGTCATGTAGACGCTGGCGCTGAGCGTGACGCCGGGACTGCTCACAGGGCAAGAAGTGTCGAAAAGATGTCTACATCAGCAGTCATGTCATGCGCCAGCTCTTGACGTGAGAGTCATGGCGACTTTCGCGCGATCCACCACATGCACTTCCGGGTCTCCCAGTCAGCCGCCAGTGGGGAACATAGCAGAGAAGCTGCCCTTCTGATAGGATGTGACATACAATCAGAGCGTGCGGCGGAGGCTGAATCTCTCTTGACATGAATACTGCGACAAAGATTCGCTTCTATGTGGGGATGCTTGTTGTCCTCGCAGGAGCCTGCCTCGGGTATGCGATTGCAACATGGGAACCGATTACCAGTTCCCAGATTGCGCTGTTTGTCATCTTTCTTGTCCTTGCCGGACTTGCAGAAGTCTACGCGACCTGGGTTCCGGCCTTCCGGATGGAGATCTCCAGCTCGATCGCCATCTATCTTGCAGCGCTATTCATTCTTGGATTGCCTCTTGCGGTTCTCCTCGTTTTGCTGACGAATCTTTTCAGCGAGATCCTCCTGCGCTGGGATAACCGCAATGCTGGAGTAGAAGGGTTTTTCGTTCCTGTGCTGTTTAACGTAGGACAGCTCGTTGTTACGGCAACACTCTCCGGACTTGTGCTTCGCGTGACAGGCCACGAGCACCTGGTACTGACATCAGGCATTGACTATGTCTACGCGGTGATGGCGTTCTCCATCTATCTGGTTGCCAACCTCGCGTTCGTGACAAGCATCATCAGTTTGACCGAGCGACAATCGTTCTTCTACTCATTTGCTCGGGGACTAAGGGAATTCACCGTCCAGTACCTTGTACTGTGCGTTGCCGCACTTCTTCTCACCGTCCTGTACATGATCTCGGTTTGGCACGTCTTCCTCGCGCTGTTCCCGCTGGCGCTGGTGCACGTCTCCTTCCGCGGTTGGGTGAGGCTGCAGACCGAGGCGCGAAAGACGTTCGAGAGAATCTCGAAGCTGCTGGATGAGCGGGATCACTACACGGCCGTCCACTCCACCTCAGTTGCCGAGCTTGCTGTGCGGATCGGGCGAGAGATGGGACTTCCTCAGAAGCAGCTCGAATCGATCGACGTTGCTGCACGCGTTCACGACATCGGGAAGGTCGCTGTCCCGGACTCGATCCTCCTCAAAGCCGGGCCGCTCACGCCGGATGAGTGGGTCGAGATGAAGAGGCATCCCGTAATCAGCGCCGAACTGATCGAAGGATTGGAAATCTACGCATCCGTGGCCGATGCAGTTCGCCATGAGCATGAGCATTGGGACGGAACCGGCTATCCCAGTGGGTTGGCCGGGGAAGAGATTCCGCTGATCTCGCGGATCATCTGTGCTGCAGATGTTTACGATGCGCTCACAACCGACCGTCCATACCGCAAGGCCCTCCCGTCCGCAAGGGCGCGTGACATCCTGTTGGAAATGAAGGGCAAGACCCTTGATCCTGCAGTGACCGATGCCCTTCTCTCGTTTCTGGGAAAGGAAGAGGACGAAGCCGTTCCCGCCGTTGAGACGGCCCCCTGCGCCATGTAGACTGTCTTACCATGCTGATACTCATCGGGGTACTCGTGGGCCTCCTGCTGGGGTACGCATTGCAGGGGCGCCTCTCCAATCTGCGGCTGATCCGTCTCCGCTTCCTCGGGCTTGTCATCGGAGCGCTCGTGATCCAACTCCTGATCTTCCCCCTTTTCTCATCCAAGGCTCTGCTACCGTATGCAACGGAACCGCTGCACTTTGCATCGTATGGGCTGTTGTTCTTATTCATCCTTCTGAACACACGATGTTTCCCGCTGCTTATCGCCGGAATCGGTGCGGCGCTCAACGTCTTGGTCATCGGTGTTAACGGAGGTTACATGCCGTCGCTGCCCGAAGCGCTCCGCCTGGCCGGGGAAGAGGCGATCGCTGAACGGCTGATCCAAGAGGGTGTCGTAGGGAACGTGATCCGGATGGCCCCAGGAGTGACAAGCCTCAACCTGCTCGGCGATCGTCTGTACCTTCCCGCATGGCTGCCGGGAGCAACAGCGTTCAGCATAGGAGATGTGATCATCGCATTGGGACTCGCGGCGGTGGTTGCTTGGGGGATGACGCGCCATGCATAGGACTCTCGAAGGACTGCTTGCCCCAACGTCGATCGCCGTGGTCGGAGCGAGCGAGCGAGCAGGATCTGTGGGCGGCGAAATCCTGCGAAACCTCCTCCGACACGGATTCAAGGGGACAATCTACCCGGTGAACCCGAAATCCGAGCGGATCGAAGGGCTGTCTTGCTATCACGATGTGTCGAAGCTTCCGGCAACCGATATGGCCGTCATTGCGGTCCCACGGAACCTCGTCTACGGCGTTGTCGAGCAGTGTGGAATCAGCGGAATCCGCAATCTGATCGTCATTACCGCCGGATTCAAAGAGGCCGGCGCGGAAGGAGCCGAACAGGAGCGCGCCCTGAAGTCCCTGGCAGATCGCTACCAGCTGAATATCGTCGGACCCAATTGCATGGGGTTGATCAACAGCGCTCCGGGGATCTCGATGAACGCATCGTTCTCACGATGGTTCCCGAAACCCGGAGGTGTGGCGTTCATTTCGCAAAGCGGATCGCTCGGCGAGACGCTTCTCGAGCTGTTCGAAGAGGTAGGGCTGGGGGTTTCCGTGTTTGTGAATCTCGGGAACCGTGCCGGATTGACCGAGAATCACTTTCTCCGGTTCTTGGCGTCGGATGATGAGGTCCGCGTAATCTTCCTCTACCTCGAGAGTTTCGCAGATCCAACGGCGTTTCGAACTCTGGTGGAAGCTGTCGGTCGATCCAAGCCGATTGTCGTTCTCAAAGCAGGGCGCACCGAAGCCGGCGCCGCCGCTGTGGCATCGCACACGGGATCGCTTGCCAGTTCGGATGCCGTTGTGGATGCGCTGCTTCGACAATCCGGAGCCGTGCGAGTCTCAACGGTGGATGAGGCTCTGACCGCGCTTCGCGTTCTGGGGCGACAGCCCGCGCCACAGGGAAGCAGAGTCGTCATCCTCACCAACGCCGGGGGGGCAGGGATCCTTGCCGCCGATGCGTGCGAGCGAGCGGGCCTCGATCTGGTGAAGCTTAGTCCTGATACGCAGGCCGAACTGCGGACGTTCCTGCCGTCGGCGGCGGGCGTCGGAAACCCGGTCGACATGATCGCGACCGCAGGAGCGGAGGACTACGAGCAAACGCTTCGAACCGTTCTTCCACACACCGATCTGGCGATTGTGATCTTCCGCCCACCGATCGTACTGGATGAGGCTTCGGAAGCCGTTGCCGATGCTATTCTCGCGGCTTCGGAGGCTGCGCCCGAGGTTCCGATTGTCGCTTGCCCGATGAGCTGGAGCGAAGATGCCGTCGCGTTCTCTTCGCGTCTGGAAGAGCGGGGGATCGCTTCATTCATCACACCGGAATCCGCTGTGGACGCCGCCTCCTTGTTGGTCGAAGCCTCCAACAGGATCCCGACCCACGGTTCACCACCGTCGGCGTCACGGCATCAACAGGCCGCCGAGATTGTCAGGCAAGTACTGGACCAGAAGCGCCACGGACTCACGTTCGAGGAGGGCGCGGCGATCCTCGGCGGGTATGGGATCGATGTCTGTCGGCACGCATACGTCACCGATCTCGAGCAGGCACGAGCTTTCGTGCAGCAGACGCAGTATCCCGTCGTGCTCAAGCTGGATGCTCCGGAACTGCTTCACCGGTTCGAGCATGGAGCGGTGATCCCCGGCATTCACGAAGAGCAATCACTGATCGACGGATTCGATGCCCTATCGTCGATTGCGGAACGGGAGAGGTTCTCCGGAGCGCGGATCCTCATCCAGGAAATGCTCTCCGGCCGAGAGCTGATCCTGGGGATGAAAAGGGATCCTGTCTTCGGACCGGTGCTGATGTTCGGGATCGGAGGAACCTTGGTCGAGGTGCTCAGAGATGTCGCGTTCGGCATCGCTCCCCTCTCCTCTGAGCAGGCGATGCGAATGATCCATTCCATCCGAGCGTTCCCTCTTCTCGAAGCGTTTCGCGGACAGGCGGCCGTGGATCTCGACCGGCTGGCGGACACGCTTGTCGGCATCGGGATGTTGGCGTTGGAGTTCCCGGCTATCGCCGAGATCGACATCAACCCGATGATCGCTTCGGCCGATCGTGCCGCGGCTGTTGACATCCTGATCCGGATCAAGGGTCGTGGCTCAATGGACGGGGCGTAGAGGAAACGATACAGAGCGATCTCTGTTACCCTACTTGGGTGCGAGCGCCGCTACGAGGTCCCACGTCGGTGGGGACAACCGGTCGTGGCGAACCCTGCAAGAGAACCTTCGAAACACTTCGATTCGCCGTGACCTAGGCTTTGCTTGAGGCCGACTTTACGGCGCGAAGCCGGCCGTGCTGGATTCCGCGGTCAACCGTGGGGTCACGGATACAATCGATGGATCTGCCGAGCGAAAGGAATGGCTTCCCGGATGTGGGCGGCGCCGCAAAGCCATGTCACAACACGTTCCATCCCCATCCCAAACCCGGCGTGCGGCACCGAACCGAACTTGCGGAGGTCGAGGTACCACTGGTAAGCATCCAACGGAAGCTTCTGTTCCTGCATGTGCTCGACCAGTGTGTCATAGGAGTCCTCGCGCTGGCTTCCTCCGATAATCTCTCCGTATCCCTCTGGTGCGATCAGATCGGCCCCGAGCACACGCGTCTCGTCTTTGGGATCGCGCTTCATGTAGAACGGCTTCATCTGGGCCGGAAACCGCTCGATGAACACCGGTTTCCCGAACAGTTCGGCCAGCGTTGCTTCATGTGGGGCACCGAAGTCGTCGCCGAACGAGATATCGTGGCCGGCTTCGGCCAGTTTGCTCACAGCGTCCGCGTAGTCGATCCGAGGGAACGGCAGCTTGACTTGCTCGAGCAGGGCCGCGGGATCACGCTCAAGTTGTCGAAGCTCCTCCTGCATCTCGTTGGTGACGAATCCCACGATGAACGAGACAAGCTGTTCCTGGATCTCCAGGTTGGCAGCATGATCACAGAACGCCATCTCCGCTTCGGCGATCCAGAACTCAGTGATGTGCTTCCGTGTCTTTGACTTCTCAGCGCGGAACGCCGGACCGATCCAGTAGACATTCCCCAGCGCCATCGCAGTTGCCTCAAGATACAGCTGACCACTCTGCGAGAGGTATGCGGTATTGCCGAAGTAGTCAAGCTCAAACAGGGTTGTCGTCCCTTCCACCGATGTGCCCGTCAGAATCGGAGCCTCCGTAGCGATGAATCCGCGGTCGTAGAAGAACTGGCGGAACGCGCGGAACACCGCGTCGCGAATCCGAAGGATCGGGACCTGCTTCCCGGTACGGATCCAAAGATGACGTTGATCCATCAGGAACCCCGGCGTGTGTTCTTTCAGCTCGATCGGGAACGAATCCTCCGTTGCATGAATCACATCGAGCGAATCAGGCTGCAGCTCGCATCCGGTCGGGGCTCGGTCGTCAGCGCGGACAGTGCCGCGGATGACAAGGGATGTCTCGCGGGTCAGCGCATCGGCCTGATCGAAGAGAGACGGGTGATCGCTTGCGGATACGACCGCCTGGATGATTCCCGTCCCGTCCCTCACCTGAAGGAAGAGAATCTTGCCGCTCGATCGCTTATTGTAGAGCCACCCCTGTATGGTGACTTGTTCGCCGATATGTTCTCGTGCATGGTTGATGTGAATGGCCGGCATCCTCTCCTCCTTTCGATTCATGAAGTCGGCGAAAGAGTAGATGCAGCCTGTATTGATTGCAAGGCTGGCGTGACGTCACATGTCCTGTTCTGCGGCGGAATCGATGCCGGATTCCAGGTGGATTTCGCTCGGTCGGACCACGCGCTTCTCCCAGTTCCCGGTCATGAAAAAGAGCAGCGAGACGAGAGCCGTCCCGAAGTTCGAAGCCAACATCGCCCACCAGACTCCGTTTGCCGCCATCCCCAACGTGAAGGCAAGGATGTACACCAGCGGAACACGCAGAGCCCAGAGGCGAAACAAGTCGAAACCCATGGAATATCCGGTGTGCCCCGATCCTTGGTAGGTCCCCCGGACAACTTCGATGATCCCCATGAACGGGAAGGCAAACCCGACCAAGAGCAACATGTCCCTGCCGAGGCGAATGACCTCGAGATCAGCAGTGAAGAACTGGATGAGATGCCCGCGGAACAGAATGACGAAAACGGCAGCGATCGACAGGATCGACGACGACAACGCCATCCCCGCCCAAGCGCTGCGGCGTGCCCGCTGGGGTTGCGTGGCGCCGAGGTTCTGACCGACCATCGTTGCGGTTGCCTGCCCCAAGCCCATCGACGGCATGAGCACGAGGGAGATGAACGAATTGCCGATCCCGAACGCACCCAGGACCGATGTCCCGATTCGAGCGAGGGCACCGTTCATGATGCTGAACCCCAAAGCTGTTCCCGTCTGACCGATCGATGCCAAGCCTCCGATGGATAGGATGTGCCGGATCATTCTCCAACACGGGCGAAGATGACGACGTCGGATGTGGAGGCCCGCTCTGCCGGAGAATAAGAGCGCAAAGCCGACAACGGTGATCAGCCCGCGTGAAATCAGCGTCGCGATGGCGGCTCCGGAGATCCCCCATTCCGGGAATGGCCCCCATCCGAAGATGAAGAACGGATCCAGAACGATATTCGTGGCAACCGAGATGCTCATGAGGATCATCGGTGTCAACGTGTCTCCGGCCCCGTTGAGGAGCGAGGTGACAATGAACGTCCCAAACGTCAGCGGGATCCCGGCGAAGATGATCCGCAGATAGGACGAAGACGCCGCCATCAGATCGGGCTCCGCGCCCATCAACCCGAGGATCGGCCGTGCGATGAGAACGCCCACCACAGCGAGGACAAACGACAACGCCAAGGTGAAGCTCAAGACCTGTCCCGCGGCAAGGTTTGCTTGATCGCGCCGCTGGGCCCCGATGTATTGAGCCACGAGTGCGGTTCCGGCAACGGTCATCCCCGCTCCCAGAGAGATGACAAGAAAGATCAGCGGCCAGGCAAGCTGAAGCCCGGCGATGGCTACCGTACTCGAACGAGCGAGCCAGAAACGATCCACGAAGTTGTAGAGAGTCTGAAACAGGTTCGACAACATCACGGGCCACGCAAGCCGAAGCAGCGAAGAAAGGATCGGGCCGTGAAGGATCTCATGGGAGAGTCGAGTCGCTCGTGCAGTCATGGCGGGGATTATACAAGCTGGATCCGCTGAACGGGGAAGTGGAAACTGTTGACAAATGTCAACAACAAGGATACTGTTCCGCCGTGAGCAAGATCCAGTTCGGCGAAATGATCCGTGAAGCAAGGATGCAGGCCGATCTCAGTCTTCGCGAGCTGTCGGCTCGAGTGGGGATCGAGTACTCGCGTCTGTCACGGATCGAGCATGGAAGCCGGCCCGCTCCGGCACTGTCGGACGTACGCGCTCTTGCCGGAGTGCTCGATCTGGATATCGAGGACCTGCTCGTTGCCGCGGGCAACCCGCGCGAGGTCGTCGATCACTTGCTGTGGTTGGAACGGCTGCGATGTGCGGAAGACATGAGCCGCGACGTGGATGTGGATCGGCTCCTGAGATCACCGTTGCAGGAAAAGAACCGTTTTCGTGTCTCGGTGATCGAGCGGAACGGGGCGCTCTGCACGGTGCGGTTTGGTGAGGATCGGTTGCTTGTGTTGTCGTTTCTACAGGATGAGGAGTTGACCGTCGAGATCCCCCCCGAGGCTGTGATCCTTGCGCCGCTCGGATGTTCCCGCTGCGTGGGGATGTGGGAGAACCGTTTCCCGGTATGCGTGAGGAAGGTGCGACGGTTGGGTCAGCTTGTCGATGTGGTGGTGGCCGGATCCAACTCCGGATTCGAACTGAACGTCGTTCATACGGATCGTGGATTGGAAGCGGTTGAATTGGGAATCGGATCGATGTTGTACGCAATGATCGCGACAACGGCGATCCAGGTGTATCCCGCGAAGGAGATGGAATGAGACGACCGTGCTTGTTGGGAATCGTGCTTTCGATCGCGATGTTGATGGCAGGCTCGACGGCCATCGCGCAGTCGGTGTTCGTGGTCTGGGACGGAGGCGTGCAGGAGATCGCTCTGGACGCGCTTCCGGTGCTGTCAGGAGCGGTCTCGTACCAAGGACCCGTATTCGATTCCGGTGACCCGAACTGGAAGGAGCGCTCATCGTATGAGGGTGTAGCGATCGCCGACGTTCTTGCCGCTGCGGGAATCTCACTGTCGGAAGGGGTTGACGTGGTTGCCGGAGATGGGTACTCGAAGTGGATTCCCGCGACGGTCATCGCCGGAGAAACGGCTGCTGGACCCACTGTGCTGGCTTTGGGTGTGGACGATGCACCGGTGCTCGTGTTCTTGCCGGCTGACGAGATGTTCAGCAACGAGGACATGCTCGCTGCATTCGGAGCCGAAAACGCTCACTACTTCGGCGAATCGCCTTCAACGACCGGCTTTCGCGTGAAGGGGATCGCTCAGCTTGTCGTGGACGGAGCCTCGGCCTTGACGTTCGACGAGCTGATCGCGGCGATCTCTGCGGATGAGCCGGTTGCCCCGCCGATGACCGACGATGAGATCCTTCTCTCGGTGACGCACGGCGCCGACACGATCGACTACACGCTGTTCGACCTGCAGCAGCTGGAGCAGATCGAAGCAGCGGGCACGTTCACGAATTCGGCCGGCGTCGATTACACGGCGACCTACGTCGGCGTGCCGATGTCCACGTTCATCGGTAACGTGTCCGACGACACGACGATTCGTGTGACAGCGGCCGATGGCTACTCGATGAACTACGAAGCGGGGATCCTGCTGGACGCGACGGAGGGTGTCTGGACGCTCGCCTTCATGGAGAACGGAGAACCGATGTCGTTCGATCCGGGCCCGCTGCGGGTGGTGCAGATCGGCGATCCCACGCCGCACTTCCAGAGTTCTCTTTCGGCTCGGATGGTCACCGAGATCGAGGTGCTTGGCGCCTACGAGCCGTACACGTTGGAGGCCGGCGGCGCCGTGGAACGGACCTTCGCTCGCGGTGAATTGGAGGCCGGGATCGGTTGCCCTTGTCACACCTCGACGGTCGAGGTGACCAGCAAGGGAGAAACGCATACCTACACAGGCTTGCCGCTGTGGCGGCTGGTGGCGTTCGTGGATGATGACGTGTTCCCGTCCGTCGAAGAAGGAATCCACTACAACGACACCGATTTCAATGATGAGACAGCCGCCTCAGGGTACGCGGTTTTGCTCGTGGCGGACGATGGATACGCTCAGGAGGTCTCTTCCGAGTGGATGGCGCGGGATGATCGATTCATCGTGGCGTTCAAGCGGGACGGGGTCTTCCTTGATCCGGACTCGGACGGATACATGCGCTTTGTGTACGATGACTCGGTGGAACTGCCCGAAGGCACAACACTGCGTTCCGTGAAATTCCTCGCATCGATCGAACTTCAATTCTAGCGAGTAGCGACCCGGCCCAAGAAAGAGGATCGTGATGGATTCACACGTGCCTGCGCGGGGGTCTCTGAGCGGCTCCCGCGCACGATTGCAGGTCAGAGACCTTGTTTTGGCGGCTCTTCTGGCCGCCGTGGGCGGTGTCCTCTCGACGTATATCGGCTACATCGGGAATCTGATCAACCGGCTGTTCGGCGTACCGTTCGGGGCCGGACAGCTGATCGCCGGGTTGCACATCATTTGGCCGCTCCTTGCGCGGGCACTGACAAGGCGTTTCGGGTCGGGGACACTGACCGGAGCGGCCAAAGGCCTGGTCGAATTCCTCTCCGGCGGGACACACGGCGTCGTGATCGTGGTTATCTCGTTGATCGAAGGATTGATCATCGACGTGGGGATGAACCTCACGCGGCGTCCACGGCTGGCGGTGATGATGGGGGTCGGCGGACTGGCGTCCGCATCCAATGTGTTCCTGTTTCAGGCGTTGTACTTCTCCGGAATCTCGATGGGGTTCATCTGGTTTATGGCCGGACTTGCAGCGATCTCCGGCGCCGTCCTCGGTGGGATGCTGTCGTGGGATCTCCTTCGGATGATCCGGGAATCGAACCTCGTCTCCGGGACAACGGAGTCGACCTGTGATGGAAACGCCGACATCCCCTCCGGGTCCCGGCGGCGATCCCGGATCTGGATTCGGAATACGGCCACGGTTCTCGCGCTTCTGGGACTGCTCTCGGGAGCGGTGTACTACTACACGGCCGTGTACGATCCGTTCTCGGAGGCAGGAACGCTGCGGATCTCCGGTGCGCTCGAGGCCAAGGCCTCCACCGAGTTCCGATACGAGGAATGGCGTGATGCTGAAGTGACGATCACGACAGAGATGAGAGGGGCGGTCAGCTACGTTCCGCCCCAGTCGTACACGGGAGTCCCCCTAACCCTCGTATTGGAGAAACTTGTGCTGGACGAAACGGCAACGGAAATCGCCGTGATCGCCTCGGACGGGTACGAGAAGGTGTTTGATCTGCAGTCGATTCTGGGGGATTCCGAGGTGATTCTTGTTCTTCAGGATCAGGAGCTGAACCTCGTCGCAGCCGGGTTCGACGGATCATACTGGGTGAAGCAGGTGAGCAGGATTGTCGTCCGCTAGGAGCCACGCACAGAACGAGGGCCTTAGGATCGAGAACCTCTCTGTCCGGTATCCACGGCGCAACGCCCCGGCCTTGTGCTGTGTCGATGAACTGATCGAACACGGGGAGCTGGTGGTGCTTGCAGGTCCATCGGGGTCCGGGAAATCCACGCTGTGCCGGACGTTGTCCGGTTCCGTACCCGATGTCATTCCCGCCGACATCCAAGGGGGTGTCTGGCTGGATGGAACGTCTCTGCTGGGGCAAGACCCATCCGACATCGCCTCGGTTCTCGGATATGTGCAGCAGGATCCGGATGCGCAGATCTGCACGCTGAACGTCTGGCAAGAAGTCGCATTCGGTCCGGAGAACCTCTGCCTTCCCGTGGAGGAAGTGAAAGCCAGGGTTCATGCCGCGCTGAGCGAAGTCGGAATCCTTGACTTAGAGCAGCGAAGCACAACAACGCTTTCCGGCGGCGAGATGCAGCGGTTGGCGATCGCCGCCATCCTTGCCATGGGATCTGAGTGGATTTTCCTTGATGAGCCCACGGCAAACCTCGATCCGGATGGCGCTGAGATGATCTTCCGGGTTCTCGGAGATCTGCGACGGCAGCAAGGGCGGACCGTGACCGTTGTCGAGCATCGTCTGGCTCCATTGGTTTCGTACGCTCCGCGCGTGATCGTACTGGACTGTGGGCGAGTCGTTGAACGGCGGCAGATCCGCTCCCACTATGACCTTGCGGAGATGCGTCTTCGCGCGGGGTGGCCGCGGACGCGAAGCAAGGGGGACTCGGTGGAGGGGGGAGCGCGCTCACACGGTTGCCCGCTGGTCAATCTGGTGGATGTGGGCTTTGGGTACGGGGATCGAACGCTGTTCGAACACCTCACACTATCGATCGGCCGGGGAGAGGTCGTTTCCGTAATCGGTCCGAACGGATGCGGCAAGACAACGCTTCTACGGCTCATCGCCGGTCTTGAGACACCGCGTGATGGAACCGTCGATCGCGAGGGAAGCCTTCCTCTCGGGTTTGTCGCCCAGCATCCTCATCACCAGATCTTCGAGCGGACGATTCAGCGTGAGTATGCGATTGACGGCGTTCGGGACCCGCTGGTGGTCGATCGGCTCCTGGCCGAGGCTCGGCTCGGTGGTCTTGCCGGTGTTTCGCCGTTGTCTCTTAGTATGGGGGAGCAACGGCGTCTCACGGTTTCTACAGCGCTCTCGCGACGGCCCGATCTGCTCCTGATGGACGAGCCGTTCATCGGTCAGGATCGGGCGAACGTGATCTGGGTTCTTTCGCAGATCCGGAAGGCCACCGAGCGCGGTGCAGGAGTGGTTCTCGTCTCACACGATATCGAACTCGTTGCGTCGATCTCGGATCGAGTGATCTATCTTGGAGACGAGCTTCAGATCGGCTCCCCCGATGCGGTGTTCGAAGCGCTCGTTGCACAAGGACGGCACGCGTATACGCCGGGGTACTGGGAGGAAGGACGATGAACAAGATCCTCGCCCCCGGAAGCCGGACAGCATGTGCATCGGGTCCCGTAAGCGGTCTGTTGCTTCTGGGAGGATGCGTGAGCGCTGTCCTTGTGGCATCCGGAGTCAGCGTCAAGGGAGGCGTTCTTCTCGTTGTGCTTGCCGTCGCTCATCGGTGTGCGGGGTCGATGGCGATCTTCGCGCGCAAGCTGCGCTTCGTAGCGTTGTTCTCGTTGGTGCTGCTGATCTCTCAAGCTCTGTCTGTCCACGTCGGCCGTGTCGTTCTGTTTGGCAGGATCACCGATCAAGGTCTTCTCTCGGGAGCCGAAATGGCGCTCAGGTTCTTGGTGATCCTCTCATCCAGCCTGTTGTTTGTCGCGATGACCGATCCCGATGACCTGACCCATGCCTTGATCCGCGCCGGAATCCCTTATCGGTTCGGATTTGTGCTCAGTCTTGCCGTCCGTTTCGTGCCGTTCTTCTCGCAGGAACTCGCCCGTGTGCGTGAAGCGCAGCGGCTTCGAGGAATTTCGTTCTCCTACCGTCGTCCTTCCGAGTTGCGGCGCGCGATCTACTACACGTTCGTGCCGGTGCTCGTTTCGGGGTTAGTGAGAGTGGATGCGGTAACCATGTCGATGAAGGGAAGGGCGTTCGGTGTCCATCAGCACCGGACATGGAGCCGACCGCTACGATGGACGAGGACCGATACATCGCTAGCCGTTCTTTCCGCGGCGTTGTTGGCGGCAAGTATTGCTGCACGGAGGTTCCAGTGGATGTAGGACGGGAGAGGGTTCGGCGCGGGTGGTTGCTGGCGCTGGTGGTGCTTATGTTGGCCGTCCTTGCGCCGGTTGTCTTCCGATCCGTGCTGGATCGGGAGGATGCCCTGGTGGAGATTGTCTTCCCCGACGGTGACATCGTTTCGTGGAGCCCCGGCGGCGGAGCGAGCGCGGCGGAAATCGAGCGAGCAGGTGTGTACCAGAATCAGTTCGGCAATTGGCGGGATCAAGGAACGTATACCGGCGTCCTCCTGTCCGCGCTGATCGGAACGCGTGCCGATTACGACGCGATGGTCGTCATCGCTTCTGACGGGTACACCGTGAGGATCGAACGGGCGCGGGTGGAGGACTCCGAGTATCCGATGGTGCTTGCATACCGCTTTGACGGCATCGAAGTGCCCGCGTGGGAAGATGGTCCACGCATTGCAGTGCTCCCCGAAGACGGCGATGTCAGCAACGAGGAGTACAACGCCGAATCCGCAGGTAGCTACTGGGCAAAGAACGTCGCTCGAATCCAGCTTGTCACAGGTGAGTCGACTTCTCCGTCCGGTTAGACACATCACGGGTCCAACGGTCCTCGTGGGGATACAGACGGAGCCGAAGACGGCTCTATGTCCTCTCTCAATCGTGGACGAAATGGATGATTCGCCTTCGTTTCGCTTGGAGTGACGGTTTCACGGAGGGCCTCTACGGCAACAGCGGCGTTGTCGATGTCTGGACAGGGTTTCTCGCGTTCGCCGGATCGCTTGACCACTCCACGGCGGATTGCCGATACTGGTTGCAGGTTGATGGGGGGGAAGGAATGAGGCAACTGGTCGTCTTGGTTGGTGTCGCCGGGTCGGGGAAGACGTCTTTTCGTTTGCAGCATCCTGATTGGGTCGTTGTCTCCAAGGATGTCATTCGCCGGACAGTCTTTCATCGTGATTATGATCCCGTGTTTGAAGATTCGGTCGAAGGGATCTTCGCGTCGATGTTGGTGGAAACCGTCGAATCAGAAGCCGAGGTGGTCTGCGTCGACAACTCCAACCTTACGGGTGAAGAGCGTCTCCGTCTCATTGAGGTCGGCAAGCTTGCCGGACGCGAGACGATCGCCTACGTGATGCGGCTGCTGTCGGTGGAGGAACTGTACGACCGAAAAACGCGGCAGTTGTCGGGGTTGGCGGAGGCGTTCCCTGATCTTGTCGTCCGCGGCTTCGACCGTGAGCGTTTCGAAGAACTCTACCGGAGCTACGAACCCCCTCTCGAAGCCGAGGGGTTCGACCAGATCATTGCAGATGTTGTTTCCGTCGCGCCGCGGCGCAAGGTTCAGCGAGACCGAGGGAAGCGCGTGCGTGCGAGAGACGCGATCGAAGCCGCGAATCTCGATCCGCTGCCTTTGTTTGCCCCGTAGAGGAAGCGACCGCCGTTCGCATCGCCAAACGGCATCGATACGAACGGCGGCTCAGGAGACTTAGGCCGACAGGAGCGACTCGAGCCTGGCTCGATCAAAACCCACGACGATGTCTCCGTCGATATCCACGACGGGAACGCCGTACTGCCCGCTCTTCTCTACCATCTGGCGGGCCTTTTCCATGTCGACCGACACGTCGATCTCCTCAAACGCAACGTTCTTCTCTTCCAGGTACGACTTCACCGCGCCACACCATCCGCACGTAGGGGTTGTATAAACGGTCACAGTCTTCATCTTTGGAATCCCTCCTTCTCCATCAGGTGCACCAACTCTTGCGCTGTTTCGCTGAGCTGATAGCAGTTCCTCGTTCCGTTTCTATGCTTGATCAGAATTCCCGCCCTCTCCAGCTTGTTGAGGTGATAGGAGACCGCGGGCTGACTGAGTTCGAGTTTGCCGATAACCTCCTGGCAGTGGAGCTGCCCGTTCGACAAGAGCTGAATGATGCGGAGACGAGGCTCGCTTGCCAGCGAAGAGAAGCGGTCGCTCCACATCCGTAGCTGTTCATCTGTCACGGCCATTGGCTCTCCTTCCGACGTTGGATAGAATGGTAGCAGAAGTATCAAAAAAGTCAAGTATCGAAATATTTAGATAAGGAGGAGTCGATGGGCCAGACACAGGTTGTGTACGAGGGAGGCATGAAATTCGTCGGACAAGGGACGAGCGGACATCGAGTGACGATGGATGCAGCAACGTCGTCAGGTGGAAACGACTTGGCCGCACGTCCGGTGGAAGTCCTTCTTGCGTCGCTTGGTGGATGTACGGGGATGGACGTGGTTGCCATCCTCCGGCGGATGAAGACGCCGGTGGAGTCGTTGAGGATCACAATCGAAGACACGCGTGCCTCCGACTACCCAAAAGTGATCGAGCGGATTCACCTTGTGTACCGATTGGAGGGACGGATTCCGCCGGAAAACGTGGAGCGGGCGATCGAGCTTTCGCTGTCGAAGTACTGTCCGATCGCCAATACTCTCACAGGGGTGACCACGATTACGAGCGAGTTCTCCATCGGGGAACCGGCATGACATCCGCGGTCGGGTAGCGAGCTGATACGTTCGCTAGCGATCGATCGCCTTCTCGACCAACCGCTCAATGTCCACATTGGACAAGAACAGCTCGGTGGCGTACTCGAGAATCTCCCCAGGCTTGATCCATGTTCGGTCCAGTAGGCTCTGACAAAGGGTCGCGGCTGCAAGCGTCGTCTGGCCGGCGAGAAGGACCGGCACGCCGCGATGGTTGGCTGCATCGATCGTGGATGGGGGCGGGCGGCGGTTCTCTGTGAGAACCAGCAGACGCAAGCCCGGTACACGAAGTGCCGCTTCGTGCAGATCAGGACGATCCCCGCTGGTGATCACCCCGAGCTCGGGAGTCCGCCGGAACTGGAGAGACGCTGTCTCGGGGCTCGACGCACCGATCACGAAGTGGCTAACCGTGCGGTCCATCGGGGCGTTGGTGAGGACCGACGCAGATAGCCGCGTGGCGATTTCTTGAACACGGACTGATCTCAGGCGTACGTCGTAGGGGAGGATCCCGAGCACTTCAGCGCCGCGATCGGCAAGAAACGGCACGAAGACCTCATTCACGACCTCGAGCTGTGCATTGAGGGCGACCTCCTTCAGAATGACGCCCAACAGGGTGGATTCCGGAAGGAGAAGACGAACGGCACAGAGAATCCGATCGATGGCTTCTTCACTGTCGAACCTCGTCAGCAGGACGATATCCGCATCCAGAAGTTCGGCAAGATCGAGGTCGCTGAGTCCGGCTCCGAGCCCCAAGCCAAGGTAGTGGCGGCCCTCGATCAGAGCCACCTCGCGACCGGCGCAGAGCTTCCGGAATGACGTGGTGATTCGCTGTCGGAACCCGCGATCACCGGATTCGATCGCTTCCCGGAGAAACGGCCCTTCAAGGGGTACCGGTGCGATGTCGGCGAGGTCGTCCTCGAGGTGAAGAAGCGATCGAATCGCCATGGCATCTCGATCCAAAGGGGTTCCGGACGTATAGGTGACTTCATAGCTGATCGGCTTCATGTAAGAAAACGCAATGTTCTTAGACTCAAGCCATCTGCCGATTGTCAGAGCCAGCACGCTCTTCCCTGAGTTTGCCTCTGTGGACACAATGAGAATGCGCTTCAACGGATCTCCTTCATCATCCTTGTCGTCCGGCGTCTGCCCCCGTATGGGAACATGGTAGTTGAGACGTCTTGGACAGACAATGCGGGAGCGGCGGCCATCGGTCTCTCATCGGCCCGCCACGGCTTCTTCACACGGCTGTCGTATTCTGAACTCTTGGCACCCATGTGCGGCGATCCTCTGCTGTGGCGCAGAAGATCGCAGGGTGCACGGATGTCTATGTCGAGACGGACGAGTGCGAGATCCCTATAATGGAGCGTTATGAAGAGAGTTCTCATCGTCGACGATGAAGAGATGATCGTTCGCACGGTCAAGGCCTACTTGGACCGCGAGGGATTCAAGACGTATACGGCGGCCGATGGTGAAGAAGCGCTTCGATCGTTCGAGGAGAAGGGACCGGATCTTATTGTTCTTGACCTCATGCTTCCGAAGCTGAGCGGTCTGGAGGTCACGCGTCGCATACGAGCCACGTCCAGAGTGCCGATTATCATGCTGACAGCCAAGGCGGCTGAGGCGGATCGTGTGGTCGGCCTTGAGTTAGGCGCCGACGATTACGTCGTGAAACCGTTTAGCCCGAGAGAGCTTGTTGCGCGAATCCGCGCCGTTCTTCGACGGCTCGACGGGGCGGGAGCGGAGGAAGAGAAGATCATCGTCGGCAGCCTTCACATCGACATCAAGACCCGAGAGGTCGGCGTGGACGGACGGCCGGTCGAACTGACACCGACCGAGTTCGACCTTCTTGCATACCTAGCCCGGCATCCCGGGCAGGTCTTCACCCGGCTTCAGTTGCTGCGAGAGGTTCAAGGGTATACATATGATGCGTTTGCCAGGACCATCGATACGCACGTGAAAAACTTGCGACGGAAGATCGAGCCCGACCCCAAGCAACCGCGGTTCATTCAGACGGTTCACGGGGTTGGGTATCGCTTCTCGCGGGAGAGCTGATCGATGCGCCGGAGGTTTCCTTTTGCACTGAAGCTTGTGCTGGCTTTCAGTGTTGTGATCATCGTTTCCGTGGGTACCGTATACTTCTTCAATCTTCGGTCTATTTCGGTGCGGTTTGCGGAGTTCCGCGAACACGACAAGATGAAGGTCGCGGAAGAAGTCTGCGCGATCCTCGCCGAACACTACCGCCTGTATGGGAGTTGGGTCGGGGCTGACGAGAGGCTGAAGACCACCGTCAACATCCGGGCGAACGGACAGATCATTGATGTTCAAGAGATCAGCATCATTCCGGGATCGTTCTCGTTGACCAACGAAGACGGTGTCATCTTCATCTCCACCGATTCAGCGCGAATCGGAACGCTGCTTACGGCCGAAGAGACGCAAGATGGGATCCCCATCAAGGTCGATGGAGCCCAGGTCGGGGTTCTATCTCTTGGGGAGCTGGGAACGCTTCTTGATCCGGCCGAAGAGGAATTCGTCGCATCTGCACAGAGATCTGCTCTTCTTGGTGGAGGCATCGCTTTGGGGATGGCGTTTCTGATTGCCCTGCTCCTGATCTCCCAGGTCTCATCGCCGCTGCGGATTCTATCGCGGGCCACCGACAAGATCGCGCGGGGCGAACTGCCCGAACCGATTGCTCTGCGTTCTTCCGACGAGTTCGGACGTCTGGGCACCTCGTTCAATCGGATGATTGAGAACCTCGACCGCTCGGAGAACGCTCGCCAGACCATGACGGCGGATATCGCTCACGAGCTAAGAACGCCGGTGACGATTATCCAAGGGAATCTCGAGGCAATCCTTGACGGCATCTACGAGCCGACCGTCGAAGCGATCGCTCCGATCTATGAAGAAACCCTACATGTGGGGAAGCTGATCGACGATCTTCGCGATCTCGCTCTTGCTGAGGCAGGAGAGCTGCGCATATCGTGCGAGTCAACGGATCTCCGAGAATTGGTGGATCAGGTCGCGGAGACTATCTCCGGATCTCTCGATCAAGGTCCCCGCATCCTTGTCAGCGGAAACACGAAGCTTCCTTCGTTGATGCTCGATCCGAAACGGATCCGGCAAGTGTTGGTCAACCTTCTCAGCAACGCGGTGCGCGTCACTCCGGCAGAGGGACGGATCGATATCCGGCTCACGCGGGTGGGAAGCGATCGCGTCGAACTCTCCGTGACCGACTCCGGACCCGGGATCCCCGAAGAAGACCTGCCTCACATCTTCGAGCGGCTGTACCGAGGTGATCGTGCACGATCGCGTGCGCATGGAGGAAGCGGACTCGGATTGGCGATTGCCAGGCACTGGGTGGAGGCGCACCAAGGCACGATCTCGGCCGAGAACGTCCCTGGGGCCGGAGCGTGCTTCCGGGTGAGGTTCCCCGTCATCCCGAGTTGATCGCTTGCACCATCCGCTCTATGATGGAAGAATGTCCGAACAATTCGTGAATCCAAACATCGGAGCGTTGAGTTTCGATGAAGTCGTCAGCGAGATTGCGCAAGGGATGCAACGTGATCCACGCGCAGACTACGACGTGTTTGTCGGGACCGATTCTTCTGCGGGGGGCGACAGCGTCGATTTTGTGCGAGCGATTGTTGTGCACAAGCGTGGGAAGGGCGGACGATACTTCTGGAGTCGACAGCGAGAACCCAAATCTCCGTCCCTTCGCCAGCGGATCTGGCGGGAAGCGCTGCTTTCGTTCGATCTGGCTCAGCGGCTGCTTGAGGCGCTTTCTTCTTCCACGCTGTTGCAGTTCAACCTTGAGATCCACGTCGACATCGGCAAGAACGGAAGCACTCGTGAGTTGATCAACGAAGTAGTAGGAATGATTGTTGGCAGCGGTTTTGAGGTGAGAATCAAGCCGGATGCAGTCGCGGCGACGTCTGTTGCCGACAAGTACACGTAGGATGTCGGCGCCCCCGGTTTCCGACAAGGAAACTTAGCCCGTCGCTCCGGGGCCGGAGAGCATCCGATATGCGTCATTCCGGGAGATTCCGAACGCCGCTTTCAGGATCCGGCAAGAGATCTTGGTCGGTAGGCCGGATTCCCGAAGCAGTGCGATGGTTTCCGCGATGTCGGCATCCTTCCCGCCGCTGCTTCCGCAGGCTTCCCGATCCGGATCGAGATCAGGCTGCTCCAGGATGATCACCCACTCTCCTTGAATCCGTTCGCGGCACTGCAGTTGACCAAGCAGCGTCGGGGGATCGCCCCGCAAGAACTCTTCATGCCGTTTGGTGAGTTCCTTTGCCAGGACAACCGGGCGTTCGGGGAGCGTTGCGGCAAGATCCGCAAGAGTGTCGAGCAGACGATGCGGCGATTCGTAGACAACCACCGTGCGCGGTTCCTCCCGGGCAATCCGCTGGAAGTACTGCTGCCGCGCAGACGCCTTCCGAGGGAGCATTCCATCGAAGACGAACCGCTGTGCAGGGGCGCCTGAAGCGACCAGAGCGGCAAGCACGGCCGACGCGCCCGGCACCGGCTCAACGGGGATCCCGTGTTCGACGGCGGCGCGCACAAGCGGGAACCCAGGATCGCTGACGAGCGGCGTGCCGGCATCAGAGACCAGCGCGATCTTCTTCCCCTCTTGAAGCAGGGCGATCGCGGCATCGACCCGCTCGCTCTCGACTCCCTGATAGACGCTCTGACCGAACTTCGTCCGGATTCCATAGCGTGCAAACACACGGGATGTGGTCCTGGTGTCCTCGGCGAGGACGACATCGACCGATCGCAGCGTCCGCAACGCTCTCAGCGAGATATCGCCGAGGTTTCCGATCGGAAGTGATACAACGTACAAGCGGCCTTCTGTCTCGCTCATGCGGGCTCCCCAGGTTGTTTGGCTTCGCGGCACTGTAGCCGATTGCCGTGCTGCAAACAACGGAGGCTTGAGTCACCGCTCGGTTGTCCGTATAAACGTGCAAGCGGCTGTGACAAGCCCCGTCGAATCGCGTGCAGCTTGCCGGAAGGTGTCTCTTGGACAAGGAACGGATCGTAGAGTTTGCAAGTGAGCTAGCCAAGCTGGAGGAGTCTGTGGATTCTCGGGCGGTCGAAGAACGCATCAGTGAACTCGAGGCGGAGATGTCGGCACCTGGATTCTGGGATCACCGGCGGCGTTCTCAGGAGGCGGCTCGGCAATTGGAGCGATCTCGCAGTCT
Source organism: uncultured Thermotogae bacterium (assembly GCA_964554715.1). Classification (GTDB taxonomy): domain Bacteria; phylum Bipolaricaulota; class Bipolaricaulia; order UBA7950; family UBA9294; genus RXOA01. The sequence continues at coordinate 30,878 of CAZKPU010000012.1, forward strand.
TCTGAACCGGTACAAGCAGCTGGAGACCGTTCTCGAAGAAGTCTCCGTGTTGTTCGAGATGGCTAGCGAAGTCGGTGACGAGGCCGAGCTGGCAAGGCTGGAAGATCGCCTTTCGGAGGGCGAGCAGGAGCTGTCGAGGTTCCGCATCGAGACGCTGTATTCGGGGCCGTACGACCTCTCGGACTGCTACTTCTCGATCAATGCCGGGGCCGGCGGAACCGATTCGCAGGACTGGGCGGAGATGTTGCTTCGGATGTACTCACGTTGGGGGGAACGAAACGGTGTCAAGGTCACCCTCCTGGACGTCAGTTCGGGGGACACGGCAGGCATACGAAGTGCGACGCTCGAGATCTCCGGAGCTTATGCCTATGGGAACCTGAAACACGAGAGCGGCGTGCATCGTTTGGTGCGCATTTCTCCGTTCGATTCCGCCAACCGCCGACACACCTCCTTTGCCGCCGTTTCGGTGATTCCGGTTACCGAGGCGGAAGAGATCGAAATCGATCCCAAAGACCTCCGTATCGATACATACCGGGCGTCAGGCGCCGGTGGACAACATGTCAACGTGACCGATTCCGCTGTCCGGATTACGCATCTTCCGACCGGGATCGTCGTGTCTTGCCAGAACGAGCGAAGCCAACATCAGAACAAGGAAGTCGCTATGCGCGTCCTTGCATCTCGCCTTGCCGAGCTGATGCGTCAGCAACAGGCGGAGCGGCTGGAGCAACTCCAGGGAAAGCAACTGGATATCGAATGGGGCAGCCAGATTCGATCCTATGTCCTTCATCCGTATCAGCTTGTGAAGGATCACCGTACCGGGGAAGAGACATCCAGCGTCGATGCCGTGCTCGACGGGGACATCGATCGGTTCCTGAAGGCGGCCATCGAAGCCGATGCCGTCTCCAAGGGGGCGTGACCCTCGTCTCTGCGATGCAGTTCCCCGAACGGATCAGGATCAGGGCGCGGACGACCGAGGATGATGCTGATCCAAGTAGCGCTGAAGGATCAGCACGGCGGCGACGCTGTCTTGCACTTTCCGCCGGCTCTTCCTTGAGCGATCCGCCGTAATCAGGATCTGCTCCGCTTGAGCGCTCGTCTCTCGTTCGTCGATCATGATGATCGGGCACGCGGCGAGCTTGCGGAGCTCGGCTGCGAAGCGCAGGACCTCTTGAGCCATCGGGCCAAGAGAGCCATCCATATTCTTCGGCAAACCCAACACAATCCCACCGACCTCATGCTTCTCGGCAAGGGAGGTGATGAACGGCAACACACCACCCGGACGCTTCTGTTCGTATGTGAGGACATGTACAAAGGTTTCTTTTACGACTTCGAGATCACGCAGGGTGAGGTCGCTTTCGTTCAGCTCGCCGCTGCGGAAACGATCCATGATAAGGTCCCAGACATATTTTTCGAGCTTGGCAGTCGTGGGTTTTTTCAAGGTTCGTGTCGCTGCCTCCGCATTGTCGGCCAGCATCACCAAAGCGGCTTCCCGGCTGTGGGGCTTGGGCCCGCCATAGGAAAAATCCTCGGGGCTGGTGAATTCCGCCCCTTTTTCCTTTACGGCCCGATCGTAAAAATACCGGATAACGCTGGTTCCATGATGCTGTTCAATTACCTCAAGCACTTCATCCGGTAAACGAAGTTCACGCCCCTTTTCCATGCCTATTTTTACGTGAGACTTGATAACGGCCGCCGAAAGCGTGGCTTTAAGATCGTCATGGCGGTTTTCACCGGTTTGGTTTTCGACAAAAAAGTGAGCCTGATCCACTTTGCCGATGTCGTGATAATACGCACCCACACGGGCGAGAAGCCCGTCGGCGCCGATCGCGTCGCAAGCCGCTTCAGCCAGATGGGCCACATTCTGAGAATGAATGTAGGTGCCCGGCGCCTGTAGTCTCATGCGTCTGAGTACAGGAACATTCTGA
>CAZKPU010000013.1:0-9392 GCA_964554715.1 uncultured Thermotogae bacterium
CCTTCTTGGCGGCATCAACGGCAGCTTCCGTCGTTCGACAGGCTCCAGGGGACAAGGCAGGAGTAATCCCGGAGGTGTGAAAGGCACGCTTCCCGGACAGAATTCGATTCCAGTCGACATCGTTCGGCTCGATCCCGGCCATGGCGGAGTTCGCGCGATCGTACACAACGCTGTTTGCTCTTGGCGATGCCCCAAATTCCACGTAGTACGTCCCGACTCGATCGTCTTCTGTCCAGACGATCTCGCTGGTATCTACTCCATGCTCACGAGCCTTGTTACGGATCATCTTTCCGAGCGGGTTCTGCGTAAGTCTGGTCACATACTGCGTGCGAAGCCCCAGGCGAGCCGCAGCAACCGCCGTGTTCAGTTCCGACCCCCCCACCCTTGCGTCGAGTTGCGATGCCTGCTCCAACCGTTCGTGGTTCGGCGGAGACAGACGGATCATCGTTTCCCCAAAGGTCACAAGATCAACGGATGGGCTCATTTCTCCTCCGATCGTACGACCTCGATCATCTCCACGAGCCGCTGAGCCTTATCCGTGATTTCCGGACAATCTCCACGACCTACGTTTCTCGGGACAAGCGATCCCCCAAGGCAAACCACGACCGCCCCTGCTCGAAGGAACGCTTCGGAATTCTCCAGGTTCACACCACCGGTCGGAGCAAGAGGGATCTGCGGCAGAGGGCCACGCATCGCCCGGAAGAACTCCGGTCCCACAACATTCGCAGGGAACACCTTGACGATCGATGCACCGGCCTCCCAGGCCGCCAACGCCTCCGTCGGCGTCATCGCACCGGCGACAACGGGAACACCGTATCGGCGCCCGACTTGAATGACATCCGGTGCAAGGGTCGGCGTGATCAAGAAGCAAGCACCCGCAAGAATCGCGTGCCTCGCTGTCTCCGCATCGAGGACGGTTCCTGCCCCCATCATGACGTCCGGGAACTCTTCCGCCGCCGCGGCGATCGCCTGCAACGCTCCCGGCGTCGTCATCGTGATTTCGATAGCGATGATCCCCCCCGACCGAAGCGCTCTCACAACATCACCAAGAGGCGCCCCGGCCCCTGCGCGCACAATGGCGATTGCACCTGCCTCGATCAGGCGACTTGTTCTATCCCGTTGCTGTTCCACATCTATCCCTTCCCTTTCAACATCTCGTCCTATGCCGCGACCCGCTTCATGACTGCATGCGCTTCATTCGCGCCTGGACCTCCACCGGCAGCCTCGATGGTATGAACCCCAACCCAAGACCAGCGAGTCCGTCAACGGTCGGATACCCTTCGGTCGTCCAGCCGTGTAAGGCGTAGTACTCGGCCTGCATTCGAGCGAGCCGATCGGAATCGATCGGTTCACCACTTCCCGTGAGATCTTCCTGCCGTTCCTCCATGATCCGCCGAGGAAGCCGGTCGTCGATTTCCGGACGCATCCCCTCGCGAAGGTTGAAGCAGCGCTCCAGATTGAGTGTTCGACGTCCGGCGTTCCACAAGTCCTCCGCGACAAAACCCATCCCTGTGGCAGCACGCGCAAGATCGGCCAGCAATTCCGCCGACAAGCTGTACGCCGCCGTGGTTGCGAACGCGCACAATCCAAGCGAGTCGGTCACTGCATAGATATCCTCGTGCCAACGAACGATCTCGGCGCGGCCTTCCTCCTTGTCGGGAACCGCCAGCTTCTCATCTCCGGTGAGCTTCTTGACGAGCTCGATCCCTTCTTGAGTCCCTCCGAATTCAGCCAAACACTCCGTATGGAGATGGTCCGGACCACGCGGGTTCACAGAGAATGCAAGCGCATATCCGTACGCACCGCGTGTTTCGACGTTGCTCTGCTCGAGTCCGCGAGCCTGTACGGCCCACGCATCCGACCCCTGTCCCACACGCTCCGAGGCGACCGCAACGCCCTCTGCAAGAAGATCACCGATACCTTCTCGTCTTCCGATCTTCCCGACCATCTCCACCATGGCGTCACCGTTCCCGAACCGCAGGTCGATTCCGTCTAGCTGGTCCGCCGACAGCACACCGCGCTGTACGCACTCCATCGCCCACTGGATTACGTTGCCGGTGGAGATGGTGTCCATGCCCATGTCATTGCAGATCGCGTTCGCAGCAAACACCGGCTCAGGGTCGTTCAGCCCGCAACCGCTGCCGAATGCCGCCACGGTTTCGTACTCCGGCCCACCGGAACGAACCCCGGCGTAGGGACCTTCGTCGACAGCCGTGAACCGATGACAACTGTAGATGCAACCGCCGCATCCGACGATCCGTTTCAGATAACCTAGTTCCGGCCAGGACCGGCCGGAGATTCGTGTCGCGTCAAGATCGAGCCGGCTGTGCTGGAAGTTGTACGAAGGAAGACAGCGGATCTCGTTGAGAAGATCGATGTCCCGTGCCGTCCCGAACTTGTGTAGATCGGGAGCAACGCTATCTGCATAGAGAAGATCCCGCGCACGCTGGACAGCCGTTGTGTACTTGTCGACGTCGGCGACTCGAACCGTGCCGCCCCGTGGATGGACAACCAACGCCTTCAGCCTCTTCGACCCCATGACCGCACCGATCCCTCCGCGAGCAGCCGCGTTGTGATAGCCGGTCATGATCGCTGCAAAACGCACAAGGCGTTCTCCGGCAGGTCCGATGCAGGCAACTTCACTTCCGCGCCCGTAGCGTTGCTCCAGACGTTCCGTCGTTGCATGAATGCCCTGTCCCCACACATCGTCCGCCGACTCAAACCGGACGCCGTCACGATCCAGCGCAACCACCACAGGTCTCTCGGAGGCTCCGCAAACAGCCATTCCATCGACTCCCGCCATCTTCATGGCGATTCCCAGATGCCCTCCGACGTTGACCTTCAGGTAGTGACCTGTGGCCGGCCCCTTCGCGAGAACGGTCGTGCGACCGGAGCAAGGAGCGCTTGTTCCCGTGAGTACCCCCGGGGCGAAGATCAGAGGATTCGCCGGGTCAAGCGGATCTCTGCCTGTGGGAAGAAGGTCCCACAGGAGCTTGGCTCCGAGCCCCCTTGCCCCAAGAAGGGAACGAACCTCCTGAGGCTCGAATCGGTGCTCCCGTACGGAGCGAGCGCCAAGATCCACGATCAGGAATCTCCCCGAATAGCTCCCCGGACCCGGCCCTGTCCTGAGTCGATCGCTAGGTCTGCTCATCTTGCTCCCCTTCCACAAGGCTGATTGCCTGTGGGAACCGGCACGCCCGGACACACGCCGGATCGCCGTCGCACAGGTCGCAGAACAGAGGCTTGCCGGACGTCTCATTCCAGGCGACACCCTGGTACGGACACGCATCGGCACATGCTTGGCATCCGATGCATGTCTTCTCGTCCACACGGATCACTCCACCTTCATCTTTTGACAGAGCACCCACCGGGCACGCCTCGACACACCAGGCCTCATCACACTGTCGGCAAACAGTTGGTGTGAAAACTCCTTCGTGCGGATTCCGATCGACCCTGATCCGTGCATTGTCCAGCGAGAAGGCGCCCGTCTTCGCAACCGAACAGGCAAGCATGCAACTGATGCATCCTGTACACCGCTCGGGAACAACACGGAGGCGGATGCGACCGGTCATCCCTTGAGTCTTCGCCCGCATCGTGTCATCGTTCATCGCGTATGCTTCCTTCCTTTCGGTCGCTCACCGCTCCAGCGTTCACTCCCTCGACCGCGCCCGCTGCTTCGATCACCCACGTGAACCTCTGCAGATCCAGTTTCTTGAGCGTCCGCAAGGAGGGCCTTCCTGTCTCCCGATCCCACTCATGCTCTTCGTAGTACTGATCGAGCAGCTTGTTCCAGCGATTCGGATCCAGGCGTTGTCCGGTCTCGATCGATTCGTCACGCACACGTGCCGGAGGCTGATCATCGGCGCGGTTCCGGTTCGCAAGGCGCATGGCAAGCAACCTCCCCAAGACAACAATCCGTTCTCCGACCCATCCCGGCCTCTCCTGCAAGTCGCGAACCCCCAGGACATCGCCGATCACATCACCGTAGGCCTGCAGCCCGGGTAGCTCCGGGTCCATCCAGTCACTGCAGAAGTAACACTCACCGAGACTGTCGAGCAAAGCGTGAAGCCGCTCGTAGTAGCAGACAACCTTCGCCTTGCCGATTGGGTCCCCTGCCGGAAGCCCGGAACTCGCATCGATGTCTGCCTCCGGAACACCCGCCCGGCGCGCGATCGATGCCGGGATGAACCCGCCCAATTCGAGGACCGGCGCTCCCCTCGTGTGGGTCCCTGACCGCTCGGAGACCATGATCCCCAAAGCCCATCCCCAGAACGGCCGAACAGCTTCCTGAAGCTCTTGACCGTTGACCGCAACGCAGAACTCCTCACTTCCACCTCCAACCGTCCGTGCAGCGGCACAGGTTCCTTCAGCGAGAACCTCGCCCAAGCCGCGACGCTCTGCGATCTGCTCAAGGAGTTCTAGGACTGCATCCGTGTTTCCCCACTGAAGATCCAACCCTGATAGCTGGGCCGTTGAGATCAGCCCTCGTTCCGCCGCTTCCATCGACCATGCCACCGCACAGGATGCGTTGTCGATGTCCAGTCCCAGCTCATTGCAGAGTCCATGAGCTGCAATGACGCCTTTCGGATCTTCGATTCCCAGCCTTGTACCGAAATCGGTGACCGAGTTGGCGTGAAGTCCTGTGGATATCGTCACCTCGGTCACGCCATTGCGATCCCGCGAGGCCCGCATGATCCTGCCGCACTGCACAGGACAGCCCGTGCATCCGTAAACGGACTCCACATAGGGCAGGAAGCCCCGCCCGTGGAGGTTCTCACGCATGCGCTCCGGTACACATCCGGCCCGGAAGTTCCTGATCGGCTCCACAGCGGCCGGTGACACGCGCATCGTCCCCAGATTTCGGATCTCGTGCAGTTCTCGGCTCGTGAGCAAGCTCTCGTGAAACTCCCTAGCCCGCCGTTTCTCCTTCGGCAGCGACTTCGGCAGAGGGCAAAAGACAGCAACGGCTTTGAGGTTCTTGGCTCCCATGACTGCGCCCAATCCGCATCGTCCGACCGCGCGTCTTGCATCGAACAGAATGCTTGCGGACAGGACCCTGTTCTCGCCGGCTGGACCGATGATGGCAGTCGAGCATTCGTCCCGTTCGGTTCGGCGAAACTTCGCATCCGTCTCGGACACCCGCAATCCCCAGAGTCTCCGTGCATCACAGATCTCTACGCCATCCGGCGTTACGACGATATACACAGGGGACGCCGCCCGCCCGCGCAGGACAACTTGATCGATCCCGCAACCAACCATCCGTCTCGCGAAGTCCGATCCGGCGCTTCCAGCACCGATCCCGCCTGTCAGTGGGCTCCGCGCCGCCACGTGGATGCGTGACGCTCCGGGGAAGCCTGCTCGCACAAGCGGCCCCGCGGCCCAAGCCATCGGAGCATCCGGCGATAAGGCATCGATCGCTACGAGATCGCTCTGCTCCAGCAAGACGCGGTAGTTCTCGCCGCGTCCGCCAAGGAATTCCGCCTCTCGCGATGTTCGGGCAACCTCGCCGGAAGAGAGGTCGACGAGCAAGCACCGGATCTCACGGGAGCACTGCAACGCCCTTTGCTGACCCATGGGACACAACCTCTTCTCTACAGAAGGCGGATTCTCGTCTTTCGGCCAAGGCTGACCGACAGCAGGACGGCAAGGATCACCACAAGCCCCTTGGTGATGAATTGAACCTGATACGGAACCGCCATCATGGTCAGACCGTTGTTGAGCATCGTGATGATGAACGCTCCGATGAAGACACCCGGAACGGTTGTCTCCCCTTCACCGAACATCGTTGTGCTCAAGAAACACACGGAGATCGTATCCAGAAGGTAGTTCTCCCCTGCTTCGGGCTGTCCCGACCCGAGCCTTGATGTGAGTGTGATCGCGGTCATGGCAATGGCCATCCCCGAGATGAGGAACGTATAGAAGCGGTTCCGCCGAACGTTGATCCCCGAATACAACGCAGCCATCGCGTTGCCGCCGATTGCATAGACGTGTTCGCCGAACTTCGTCCGCTTCATCACCAGGAGCGCCACACCAAACAGGAACACCATGATGATGACCAGCACAGGAATCGGACCCACGTATCCACGTCCGATCGTATTGAATGCAGCCGGTGCATCGCTGATGAAGATCGGGTGCCCGCCACTGAACAGCATCTTCAGTCCGTAGGCCACAGATCCCACGGCAAACGTTGCAATGAAGTCAGGCAGGTGCAGATAGGACGTGAGGACACCGTTCACGGAACCGATCGCCAATCCGATTCCAAGCGCAACGAGAATCGCCAGCGCGAGACTCCCCGACGAATTCAGCATCATCGCGAAGAAGACGCTGACCAGACCGATGGCGTAGCCGATCGACATGTCAAACCCGCCCGCCGCCATGACAAACGCGAACCCCAAAGAGATGATTGTCAGAATGCTCATCTGCTTGAGGATTAGCAGGAAGTTGTTGCCGCTGAAGAAGTACGGACTCGCAACCGAGAATGCAATGAAGATCGCTACACCCCCAAGCACCGTTCCGTAGTGCTTCACAAAGCGCCTCATCGCATCGGCCGTTGCTCCATCCCTCATCCTTGTCCCTCCGTTCAAGATGTGGGGATCCCGTCCGGGATCCCCACCTCCGATTCAATCAGTCCCCGTTACAGCGTAGCGTCCGTTCCGTAGTCCTCGTAGTTCTCGGCGAACGGCCATTGGCTCTCCGGAGGAAGAGCTTCCTTCGTGACAAGCGTGGAAGGAATGTACGTGTGGTACGCTGCAAGCTCTTCGCCGTTGAGCAGGGTGAACACCTGCTTCACAAGCGTCTCGGCCATCAGCCACGGCTGCTGGGCTACGGTGGCCACCATCGGGCTGTCCGCAAGCGACATCTCTTCGTACGCTTGTGGATCGCCGTCGATGCCGACGATCGCGAAGTCGTCTTGTCGGCCCGCGTCGCGGATCGCCGACGCCGCGGCAACGGCTGCACCGTCAAACGTTGCGAATACGGCATTCACGTCGGCAGCCGTCGGATTGGCGATCAGGATCGACTCCATCTTCGCCTTGATATCCGGGAAAAAGTCCGGCCACGCATAGACGATCTCACCGATGATCTCCGAGTTCGGATACTCGGTGAGAACCAGCTCGAGTTCGCCGGCGCGCATGCGGATCATCTGTCCGAGCGGGTTGGTGATCAGAACGATGTTCGATTCGCCTTTGGTGCGGTTCATGAGCTCCGTTGCCGCCATTGCGCCCATCACCCAGTTGTTCGACTCGACGACAAGATCGACAAACGGAGCGGTTCCTGCATCCATCGACGCAATGATGATCCCTCGATCGTGCGCCTCCTGAAGTGCAGGCTCGGCCATCTTGATGTCGCCCTCCTGGATGATGATCGCGTCAACACCCTGTGCAACAAAATTCTCGATTGCCGCAATTCGATCGGGAACGTTGTCGGTGACTGTGCTGACGGCGGTTCCGCCGAGCGCCTCGACAACGTTAATCAGTACGGTTCTCCCGATGCGTGCGAAGAAATTCGCCTGTCCGAAGTTGTTGATCCCGATCTTGTAGCCGTCGGCCAACACACCCAGCGAGAGGCCAACAAGCAACACCATCAGAACTGCTGCACCCATAACTCGACGCATACTCCCTCCTTATCGCGCGTCTCCTCGCCATCCCGAGGCGTTCGCCTCGTGCGAGCGCTCAAAGATCAAGGTAACAAAGAACCTCGCTCTCTGGATCGTTCTCCCTGACCCCTCCTTCCTCACAAGGGAGCGTCCATGCTCCTCCAGCTTGTATCGATGTTCGAAGCCTGGTCCAGCTCTTCACGGCCGACGGCAAGCAACGCCCCTGTCCGGGCCACGCGCCTTCCAACCAGACGTGCCGCCTCCAGCCCGTGCATGTCATCGCCAACGGACTCCCGACCGGTTTGCATTCCCGTCCATCCGGCTCCCCCAATGTAGAAGCCGCCAACCGTGACGAAATCCATCACGAGGAACCACTGCAGAATCGAAGTCAGCGTGAATTCAACTCCACCGTTCCGGTCATACCCGACGGCTACGGCGCCGGCTGCCGTCGTGCTCCAGTCCGGCTTCTCCAGGGGGAACTCAGGATCCCACAGCTTCTTGACAAGGGACGTGCAACGCTCCATGAAGGCTCTGCCCAGCGCGTTCTGATTGAAGAAGTACACCGGCGAGCCAAACACGATCGCTTGGGGCATCGGGTCGTAGAGCTTGCGTGCCAGTTCATGCCAGTCATCGTTCAAGATGCAAGGACGGCGTTGAGCGGCGCATTGATCGCACCCCAGACAAGGACTGATCTTCTTCCCTCCGAGTGAAATCAACTCGACATCCGGCTCGAACCCCATCAAAGAGGCCGTCGTTTCGGCAGATGCCAGCGCTGCATCGACCATCCGTTCGGTGTTCGCCTTCCGACGGGGACTTGCGCTGACTCCAACAATCCTCAGTGACCTTCCCATGACAACCCCCACGCCGTCGAAAGCTCTTCTACGGGAGAGAACGAAAGATCCGGACGCCCGAACCGAGCCGGTCCAAGCGCGATCCGGCCGACCTTGTCGGCAACAGCCTCCCGTAGCCTCGGGTGACACGGTGCAACGATGACTCGAACCCGATCTCCAACCGAGAGATCTGCACTCATGACGCCGCGCCCTTGTTCGTCAATCAGCAGGATGAGATCCGGGAACACGCAACCGATCTCACCGTTGAGCGTGGCCAGCATGAACTCGTTCTTGATGAGCACATCCATCGTGCCCCCACGGAATAAGCCGCACCCGTCCAATGATGCGTTTTGCACAAGGAACCCCATTGCGTCCTGTTCCTTCAAGGACGTCACGTCGCCGCAAAATGCGATCTGTCCACCGACACTCGCTGCCACGGCTTCCGCAATCGCGTCCGCATCCTGCAGCTCGTTCACCGCTCGCCCGAGTTTCAGGGCCGTTGAGATCGAATCGGGGATGATCGCCCTGCGCGCTGTTCGCCCGTCCATGGGGTAGTGAGCGTTTGCACCCTGACCTCCCCCTCGAGTGATCACGAAGCGTCCGATCTCATCGGGTACAAACGGGGTCGCTGCCTCCGTGACCAGGATGATGTTTCCTTCCGCATCTGCCAACGGCATCGGGGTGATGGAGGCTCCATGCCCAATGAAGCTGGTCATCTGTGTCTCGGGAGCCGATCGCCCGACGCCATCTCCGTCGATGACAGGGATCCCGGCGCGTGCGGCCAGCGACTGGATCACCGGAGTGTTCAACCCACCGAGCTCAAACGGGACAAGAAAATCGACCTTGCAGTCCAAGTAGTTCTCCATCGCTCGGAGAGCAAGAAGCGGTTCGAACCGTTCTTCCCATCTGTCGACGATCTCCACAGGGGAGAACTGCTCGAGCACCTTGACGGATCCCATGATTCCACC
>CAZKPU010000013.1:9402-11230 GCA_964554715.1 uncultured Thermotogae bacterium
CCGTCGGGGACATCGCTCAAGCGGACATGCTCATACGTTCTTCCGTGCTTGAGGTCGTTCTCGATAATCGTTCGGCCGAATTCGACCGATCCGCCGCCGCCCGTTCCCATGATCCGGAGTCCGGTGAGCAGCGCGCTCACATCCATCGGCAGGAGTTGCCATCCGCGATTACCCCGCACAGCCGACCACCTCCGTGCCGATCATCAGCTTCACAACCAGGTCCTGATCTGCATCCCGCGTGGGCACATCGCCCACCTTGCGGCCTCGTCTCAACACAACCACGCGATCCGTGACCTGGAAGATCTCCGGAAGCACGTGACTGATCAGAACAACAGCGATTCCTTCTTCGCGCAAGCGACAGACAACATCGAGGACCTTGCCGACTTCTTTGACGGCTAGAGCAGCCGTCGGCTCGTCCAAGATGACAACCTTCGGTCTCGTTGAGATGGCGCGAGCGACCGCCACCGCCTGCTGTTGCCCTCCGGACATGGTGCTGACAGGAGCCCGGTACGAACGGATCTCGATCCCAAGTCGGCTCACGGCCTCATGGGCCTCCTTGTCCATTTCCCGACGCTTCAACCATCCGAATCGCGTCTTCTCTCGTCCAAGAAACAGATTCTGTGCCACCCGGAAGGATGGAACCAATCCTCGGTCCTGATGAACGGTTTCGATTCCGAGGGACTTCGCGTGCATGGCGCCCTCGAACCGTACCGGATTCCCATCGATGAGAATCCGTCCTTTGTCGGGTACATAAATCCCCGAAAGGATCTTGATCAGCGTTGACTTGCCGGCACCGTTGTCTCCGACAAGCCCGACAATCTCGCCGGCATCCAGGTGGAAGTCAACCTCACTCAGCGCTTCGATGCCTCCGAAGTGCTTGCTGATCTGCTCCATCGAAACGAGCCTTCTCTTCCCCTCACTCACGAACAACCCTCCTTGCAGTCTGCTCCCAAGCGAGCCGAGATCGCCCCAGCTGCCTCCTGAAGTGTGAGAACAAGGTCATTCTTCTTCTCGTCCAGCCGACGGCTTAGGTCCGTTGCGCTAATCGACGCCACCACTTCACCGTAGAAATCGAAGATTGGAACAGCGACGCACGCAATCCCTTCCTCGTGCTCGCACCGGTCCTCCGCATAGCCACATCGGCGGATCCGCCCCAAGTCCTGTTCCAGTGAAGCCATCGTGACATGGGTCGTCGGGGTGAACGCTTCCATCTTGACGTCCCGCAGAATGAAGCGGCGCCGCTCCGGTGGAATGTGAGACAGGAGCGCCTTGCCAACTCCTGTGCAGTATGCGGGCGCACGCCCACCGACCCTCGAGACCAACGGCAGCGAACGGTCTGTTTCGACCTTGTCGAGATACACAACCTCCGAGCCATCCAGCCTACATAAGTGAACGGTTGTGTCGGTTCGCTGGCAGAGTTCAATCAGAAACGGACGAGCGATTTCGCGAAGATCCATCCGATCCAAGACCAGATTGGCCAGTTCGAGGATCTTGGGACCGATCCGGTAGCTGCTCTCGTCGGTCCGTTCGACATATCCTCGTTCGACAAGCAAAGACAAGTAGCGATAAACGGAACTTCGATGGACTCCAAGGAACTCTGCGACATCTTTGGCGCCACAGCCGTCCCTTGCATCCGCAAGGTATTCGAGAAGCTCCAGCCCCCGGAGCATCACACGCGAGGAAGACGGACCAGCCATCGAGCCTCCTTATGTCTCGCTATACGCGACACGCTGTCGTGTTTTATGATACTCAGACTAGACGTTTCGACGCCTCGTGTCAAGAGCGACGGAACGGTCGTGAATGAGATGACCATCTCTGTCTGTTCCAG
>CAZKPU010000013.1:11330-32061 GCA_964554715.1 uncultured Thermotogae bacterium
GATCTGTGCTGCTATGTTCCCCGCTGTTCCTCCGGCACTACGGAGTCATGCTGGACGCTCGCCTCTTCTTCGCCTTCGTCTTCTTCCTTTGCTTCCTCTTTCTTCAACGCTTCGCGGATCTGGTCGATCCGTTCCTCCGCACGATGGAACACGGAACCCTCCGGGAAGCGATCGCCGTCTCCCCGAACGCCGGCAACAACGCCCGTGAGAGTTTCGATCCCTTCCTCCACCGTGGCCACAGCGTAGATGTGGAACTTTCCTTCACGCACCGCCTCGACGATCTCCTCTGGAAGCATCAAGTTGTCCACATTCTGGCACGGGATCATCACTCCCTGTTCGCCGGTGAGCCCCTTTGCCTTGCAGACCTTGAAGAACCCTTCGATCTTCTCGTTGACACCGCCGATCGGCTGGATTTCTCCCTTCTGGTTCACCGAGCCGGTGACGGCGATCCCTTGGCGGATCGGCACCCCCGATATGCTGGATAGAAGAGCGTACAGCTCGGTGCTTGATGCGCTGTCGCCGTCGACCATCGAGTAGCTTTGCTCGAACGCCAGGCTGGCTGAGATACTGAACGGCTTCTCGCTTCCGAAGCGTTCACCGAGAAACCCTTTCAGGATCATGATCCCCTTGGTGTGGGAATGCCCGCCAAGATCCGCTTCCCGTTCGATGTCCACGATGCCGCTCTTGCCCGCATGGACCGTGGCCGTAATCCGCGACGGCTTCCCGAACATGTAATCCCCGAGTTGGAGAACGGCAAGGCCGTTGACCTGTCCGACCCGCTCGCCTTGCGTATCAACGAGAATATGGTTGCGCTCGATCATCTCCTGGATCTTCTCTTCGATCCGGTTCGAGCGATCATCCCGCTTCTGCAGAGCCATCCGGACGTGGCGTGCTGTGACTGCGTCCGCCCCGTCCTGCTCCGCCCAGTAGGAAGATTCCTTGATCAACGCGGACAGCGTGCTGAATCGACACGACAGCTTCTGCTGATCGCCCGAGAGCTCCGATGCATGCTCGACGATGCGAGCCACCCCATCGGCCTCAAACGGCAATAGCCCCGATTCGGTGCATCGTGTGCAAACGAAGCGGGCCAGATTGATTTCGTTGGCCTCAGACCGGTCCATCTCCGTATCAAACTCGCTCTTGACGGCGAAGAACTTCGAGAAGTCCTCGTCGTACATGTGCAGCAGCTCATAGATCATCGGGCTCCCGATGATGATGACTTTCATCTTGAACGGTACCGGCTCCGGCTTCAGCCCTTCGGTCGTAGAGTACCCGAGCATCTGCATCGGATCCTCAATGCGGATCTCGCCACGCTTCATGGCGATCTTCAAGGCATCCCAACTGAGACTCGTGCGAAACAGATTGTTGGCGTTCAACACGAGGTATCCACCGTTGGCACGATGAAGAGATCCCGCCTTGATCATCGTGAAATCGGTGATTGCTACCCCCATCTGGACACGCCGCTCGATGGCACCGAACAGGTTCGTGTACGTCGCGCTTTCCTCGACGATCACCGGTGCGCCTTCGGTGCCGCAGTGATCGACAAGCACGTTCACCAGATACCGCTTGAGAGGGTCGCTTTGCGCAGCAGAAAACGGAAACGCCATCCGCTGTCCGCCGTTCTTCCCCTGCTGGAAATCTCCGAGGTGCTCAACGATGTCGTTCTTCGCGTCCTGCAAGAACCGGCCGACCTTCTCGACCTCGCCGTATCGCTGCTGAAGCTGATCGAACATCGGAGCAATCATGAACAACACGGCCTGCTTTGCCAGCTCCTTAATCTCGCCTTCACGCTCCTCATCCACATGCGCGATCTGTTGGAGGTTCTCTTGGATCACGCTCTGGACTTCGGCCTGCTTCTCACGGATCGAGTTCTTCTCCTCCTCGGTGAGCGCCTCGTATTCCTCCTGACTCAAAGGCTCTCCGCCTTCTCGAAGTGGAAGGGTGTTGATCCCGATCGGCGTACGCTGGATCGCAAACCCCAACTGGCGGGACTTTGTCTCCATTTCCTCGAACAGCTTGTTGCGCCTCTCGACGTACCGTTCGGCGATCTTCTTGCTTCTTGCCTTGAACTCGTCCGACTCGAGCGACTTCGGGATCTCCCGCTTCAGCCGGTCGATCAGGTGTTTCATATCGTCCCGAAGCTGGCATCCCGTTCCCGCCGGCAGTTCCAAGTACCGCGGGTTGTAGGGGTTCTCGAAGTTGTGCACGTAGCAGAGGTCCGGAGGTTGTGGAGCCGACTTGCTCACTTGGCTCAGGAAGTCCTGCACAGCGGACATCTTCCCCGTCCCGGGCCCGCCGGCCACATAGATGTTGTATCGATTCTTCTCGTCCTTGATCCCCAGTCCCAGCTTCAGCGCTTCGATCGCTCGTTCTTGTCCTATGATCCAGTTAAGGGGTTCGAGTTCAGCAGTCGTGGCGAATCCGAGGGCATCCGGGTCGGTTGTCTTTCGAATCTGATGTATTGGAAGTTCTTTGACCATACGCCCCTCCTTCGACTACGATTCTACCCGACCATGAGACACAGGTTGCAAATTGCCCTTGCCGTACTCCTCGCCGTTTCGCTCTCCGTTTGCGCTTGGATGGACGATCGCGCAATCACGGAACCCGTCGTGATCCGTCCGCTTGTCGATTCGCCCGGGGATCGGCAGTACGAACCGTACGTCCTTGACGCGCTGCGGACAGCGGATGTATCCGTTGATCTGGTCCTGTCTTCGGCACAATGGGACGATGTGAGCCTGTGGCCGGAGGTGATCGCCGCTCACACCCGCGGCGCCGATGTCCGTGTCCTGCTCGATTGCAGCGATTGGGCGCCGGCCATCACCGAGCGAAACCGTCCCGTTCTTGAGGCGCTTCTTCAAGCGGGCATCGATGCGCGGTTCGATCCACCGGAGATCACAACCCACGCGAAGCTTTTGGTGATCGACCGGCAAACGACCATCATCGGATCCTCCAACTGGAACGTTCACGCTCTTGAGCAGCAGTGGCAGGCCGGAGTCGCTATCATCGGACCCTCCGTGGCTGCATCGTTCACCGGCTATGTCGATCGTCTGTGGGAAGACACGCTGTGTCCCGATGGCGTGTCTTCGCCATCACCCACGCCGCGCCAAGACACACCGGTCCTTGTTCCGTTGCCCGATACCGATGCAAGCGCCAACTACGCATCATGGCTTGTCCCGTATCTGACGTCAGCCGAGCAATCGATCCACGTCGTCATGTACCGCATCGCCTACTATTCGGGATTCACAGACAGCGCCTCGAATCGGATCATCGATGGCCTGATCCGCGCCGCGGCACGAGGGGTGGATGTTCGTGTGCTTCTCGACGACTGTGCCCCTTACCCCGAAAGCGCCAGGGCCAACCTGGAAGCGGCGATTCTCCTTGCTCTCTCCGGGGTCGATGTTCGACTCGATCGACCCGAAGCAACCACCCACGCCAAGTTGACGATCGTGGACGGGCGCCATGTGTTCGTCGGATCGACCAACTGGAACTACTACGCACTCGAACGCAACAACGAAGCGGCCATCGCACTCCTCAGCGTTCCGACCGTGGCCACGGAGTTCGAGCGTTTCTTCGCGATGGCTTGGGAATCAGGGTCTCCCGTCCGCTAACCGGGGAGAGCCCTACGGGCCGTCGGTTTCCGTCCCTTGGAGCTCCAGTCCGCACGACACACATTGCCAGTCCAATTCGCCGGTAAACGGATTCCACCTCGAAGGAAGCATGACGCCACCGCAATCGGGGCAACTGAAGAGCCCGATCTCTGCGGAGAGGGCTCCGTTCTCCTCCCCGCCGACCAACTGAACGGCGTCCGACATCACAAGCTCCACCATGGCCGGGCCGTCGCTCTGGGAGGTGCCGAGCATCACTTCGCCCTCGACGCGGATCCGGATCCCGTCTCGCTGCACACCGACAAGGATGTACATCAGCCCGCCAAAGACGGCGATCATCGCAATCAACATCAGCGCAAGAATCCATTGCTCCAGGCGGCTCATCCTTTTCACCCTCCCATGAGATGCTGCATCTTGACGCCCTTTAGGAAGCCCGGTTCGATCGCTCAACGCGCTCGACCAACAGCGTTCGTCCGGAGAATCCGACCACAACAACCTCTTCGCCCGCTTCCGCCCACTGCTTCTCGCCTTCGCCGCTCACCCGGGCGGTCCAATACTCCCCGTGAACGTAGATCCGTCCCGTTGGGACGAGCGGTGTTCTCGCCGTACCCCGTCGCCCGAGCATCGCTTCCATCCCTGTTCGCGATCCACGTCTCTGCGCCGATAGCCCCTTGCCGATCACAAACAGAAACAACGCCGAAATCGTCGCCACCACGGTAAGAACGGTCACCCAAGAAACTCCGAACGAACCTGGTAGATCGAACAACGCCAGCGATCCTATCGCAAGCGCTGTGATCCCGCCGGCGGTGAGGATTCCGTTGGTCGGCGTGAACGCGTCGAGTACCATCAATCCTACACCGAACAAGACCAACACCACGCCGACAATGCTGACCGGCAGGATCTGCATGCCGAACAACGCCAACGCAAGGCACACGCCACCGGCGGCAAGTCCGAACCCGACTCCGGGTTGGAGGAATTCGTAGATGAGGCCGAACAGGCCGAGCAGGAACAAAACATACACAACGTTCGGATCGGCGAGATACGCCAGCAGCCGCTCCCGCAACGTCGGTCGAACCGTTCGGATCGGTACGGATGCAACCTGCAACAGGCTCCCGTCAGCAAGGATCCGACCATCCACCGCCGAGAGCAGTTCAGGAATGTCGGCGGCAACCACGTCGATCACGCCAAGCTGAAGCGCTTCCTCAGCGGACAGCGAAGCCCCCTGCGTCACGGCCTGCTCGGCCCACTCCTCGTTCCGGTTTCTCTGCTGAGCGATCGAACGTGCAAACGCTGCCGCATCGTTGATCGCCTTCTCCGAAGACACCGCATCGGTCTCTCCCCCCAAACTCACCGGGGTTGCCGCACCGATGTTCGTTCCCGGCGCCATTGCCGCGACATCTGCGGCCATCGTGATGAACGTCCCTGCCGATGCTGCACGTGCACCGCTCGGTGCCACATAGACAAGGATCGGCCGGTCGGCGGCAAGCATCGCCACGATAATATCGCGCATCGATTCGCCCAGTCCGCCCGGCGTGTTCAGTTCGATCAAAACCGCTTCTGCCCCTTCGTCCTCGGCCATAGCGATCACACGTGTGACGACATCTCGCGTGACCGGATTGATCGATCCCTCGAGTCGAAGATGCAGGATGTCACAAGCGCCGGAGAACCCCACAAGTGCGACCACTCCGATACCGATCCATGCAGCGATCGTCGTTCGCATCATAGCGTTGAAATGGTAGATCAGGACGCTTCAAGAGACAACAGATATGCAGGCCATCGGAGTGAAGTCACCGAAGAAAGTGGTATCCGCAAAGCTACAGGCAAGCCCCCAACCCGAACCTCACACCCTTTCCGGGCGGCAGAATCGCCTTATGCTTGAACCATCAAGGATCGGCTGGAGGAAAGGAGCTAGCAACACGCTGTCCCATCGTTCTCCACGGGCTCATGCGTGACTCAGGACAACTTCCTTTTCCCAATCGCCGGGGATCCGGATCGTCAAGCAAGCCTCAACCAACGAACTACTTCTTCTCGTGCCGGTCGAGGTATTCGAGAATCGCTTCCACAACCAGATAGTTGATGGAACGATCACGGTCTTTGCTCAGCTTTTCCAACCGAGCCACCGGCTTCTTGTCCATCTTCGACTTGGGAATGTAGATGGACAGTGTCTTGACAGCTTCTTTTGCAGGCATCCTTGTCACCTCTCCCTGTAACATCCGCTCAAGAGTACCGACTACTCTTTGCCTGATAGTCAGTATACACTAACCTACGGGAATTGTGTACTCCCTAGGCTACAGCAGCAAACCCGCGAATGAGCAAGAGATGGACGCTAGGCGAGGCGAGAGGGCGGCACGACGCGGCATCCCGTTGCGGACGGGCCTCATATCTTCTCTGCCAAGAAGCTTATCCGGCAGCCGTTCGCTGGCGCACCGTATCTTGCAGCGACCTGATCCGTTGCAGGCGGCACGCATCCTCTGCTTGCTGTCGGTCCGCCGACCATCGATCGAGGATTTCGTTTCTCTCCGTCTCATCTCCGGCTTCCGCCGCGGCGTTTAGCATCTCGGCAAGCGACTGCGGGACAAGGAGTTCGGCGTGAACTTCCCCGAACGACGCGCCGCGGATCCAGCTTGTGAGCCCACCCTCGTACGTAACGCACACCTGAATGTGTGGAGCGACACCCGCACCGTGGGTCGCCCAACGGACATCCGAAAGCCACCCCGTTCCGCGGCGCGGATCCCGCGCCGATGTGCTGCATCCGAGAACCTCGCGCCAACGCCGCAGATCTTCGCCGGCGTAGTCGGCGAACCGTTCGGTCGGGATCCTCATCTCGTCAACATCCGCCCGCACCGAGGACTCACCCTGCATCGGAGACGATCCCCTCTTGTCGGATCCACGGAACCATCGACCGTCATACAACCGCTTTCGCACCGATCACCTCTCCACGCTTCAAGGACACTCCCCACTCCTTCCGCCGCCACACACCCGTCGAAGCCCGAGAAACACGTACGCATCTCGGACCTTCACGCCAGGATCGACCGGACCAGCGCCGGGACTTCATCGAACCGCTGCGCACACAACCACCGTTCCGTGTTGCTTCCCATGGCGCTATGTGGCAGCCGTTCATGTTCCCACTCATAGGGATACGGAATATGAATCGCCGCTGCGCCGATTGCAACCACGGGAAGGATGTCAGATTTCAGCGAGTTTCCGATCATCACGAACTGCTGAGGAGCAATCCCGCATCGCAGAAGGATCTCCTCATAGGCTTCCCGATTCTTCTCGCTGACAACCTCAATACGATCAAACGCACCAGCGATTCCTGAACGAGACAGCTTCCGTTTCTGATCAAGAAGGTCGCCCTTCGTAATCAGCGCCAACTCGTATTCCTCGTGCAGCAATCGGAGGGTTGACGCAACACCATCAAGGAGCAAGACCTCGTGCTCGATCATCCAGCGTGCGATGCCGATGACTTCGCGGATCTGGCATACACTCATCTCGTCGCCCGTTTGGGCGACCGCGGTCTCGATCATCGACAGCACGAAACTCTTAATCCCGTACCCATAGAGAGGAACGTTCTCCTTCTCCTTCGCCAGCAACTCCTGTCGAAGGCTCTGCGCCTCGCTTTCGGTGGAGGCACCCAACCGATCGCAAAAGATCGCTTCCGCCTCTCGGTACACGGTTTCGTTGTGCCACAGCGTGTCATCCGCATCGATCCCGACAACGGCAATCCTGCTTCGATTCATGGCCGTTCCCTCCGGTTTACCGCTCCGTACGACTGTGTTTCGTAGGCCTCATCGCCTACCATGCAGCCCCCCCGATCCGTCGCTTGCAGACTCCCGGCACCGTTCCGCTCGTCGTCCGCGCAAACCGCAGGATCGCTCGCGCTTCTTTCCCCGGAGGTCGGCCGGTTGCTCGTCACGAGCGATCCCGCTTCCATCTTTCGCTGTTGCCGATCCATCTACCCGCGATGGTCCGTTTCGGTTCCGTGAGTTGGTACGGAAGGCGAGCATCCCTCTCTCACCACCATTGCTTTCCTCATCAGACTTCATGTATGCTGCTTAGGACTATGGAAAACAAGAAGCAAGACCGTCCACCGCAGACAGAAAACGAAGCCCGTGCTCCACGCGGTGCTTACGCCGTGCTGGGCGTCGTTGTCTGGGGCGCAGGCGCGCTTGTCGTCCTCATCGACCTGATGAAGCCGTTCGGAAACGACCTCTCGCTCTCCTGGCTGTGGATCGCGCTTTTCTCTTTGGGAGCACTCCTTATGGTCGTGGAGTTCTTCCGGCACTGGCGTCGAACGCTGAAGCCCATGTCGGCAGCCCTTCTGATTGTCGGTGGAGTCATCGCCGCCATCGACCTCGGCGGTCTGTCGATCCGGCGGACCTTCTTTGCTTGCGTCTGGGCGCCCTTGCTCGGGCTCGCCGCCGTGGGCTATCTCCTGTGGAGGTTGCTAGAGAAGCGGCACCCTAGTCGCACAGCCCGTCGCAGACCGAGCAAACCGCTCATCGACTCGATGGATGACGACCCGCAGAAGACTCATCCGCCCGGGCCGCCCCACGATTCCCGCTAGCCCCCCTCATTGATGAAGGGCCGGAGAAGCGAAAGGATCCGCTGGATCGGCGCAAGATCCTCTTCTCCGAACATCGAAGTCCGGATCGAGTCGACATCGAAGACAGCAAACACATCGGCCGATCGACGGCCGTGAATCGGAACGGCCAACTCGCTACGGGAACGAGCATCACACGCGATGTGTCCGGGGAACGCACGAACATCGGAGACAACGACCGGTGCATCCCTCCGAACCGCCTCCAAACACACGCCTTGCCGTTTCAGGATCTGACACGCCACGGGCCCTTGGTACGGCCCGACGTGGAGTTCATCATCACCGGCGACGAAGTAGAACCCCGTCCAACTGTGATGCGGCATCTTGGCGTGGAGAACCGCACAGATCGTCGCCATTGCGGCGATACACGTCGGCGACTTCTCCTCGATCAGTGCCCGGAGCTGCTGATAAATCCGCTCATAACGCGCCTGCCGTGTTGGATCCATCTCCTGCGTCCTCCCTGTTGTCGTTTCTCCCTCGGATTCCCGGTGTCCGCGTCTCGCACGGAAGCGTTGCTCGATACATCTACGGTCCTTGATGGGTCGGGCACGGTGCGCAGCGTTAGCAGCGCGACGAGAAGAAGGCCCGCGGCAACGGCCGTCGAAGCTTGATATCCCACGCCATCAGCCAGTTTCCCGCTTCCCACGCCGGCTACGATCCAACCCACGCCGGCAAGCGCATTGTACAATCCGAGCGCAAGACCCCGATTCGTGGCTTTCGCCACTCTGGACATCAACGCAACACCAGACAGCTGGAAGTACGCCCAGCTGACACCGTACACCAAGAACACCGGGATAAGGATCCACGCGGGAATCTTGCCCCCGCTTCCACTCAACCAAACGGCCGCCGCGCCGAAGAGGATCAGCCGCACGGCAAGCGCCACGCCATGGACGACACGGGTCCCCTTGCGGGCAATCCGTCGAGTCGCCCACGGATAGGCGAGCACAACACCGATGTTCTGAACGAGGGAGTACAGGAACACTCCGGATGATGAGATCCCAAGACGCTCTCGGAGCAGCAGTGGAAGCGGAATCGCGATGAATCCAAGCGCAACGTACGCAATGAGCGTCGTGAGAAGGAACCGCTTCGTTCCCGGACGGAACTCCTCGGCGCCGGCATGAAGGGATGCCCAGATACGTCGCGGCGCTAGCCGATGATACAGATGGAATGGGCTAAAGCGCGCCCGCTCAAACAGGAAGTTGCCCACCGCGGGCGCGATGCCGCGGAACTGCCTCTGCGTGAACAACGGCGTGGTTCGTGGAATGAAGCGGATGGCGAGGATCGCCGCTCCGATCGCCACCGCCCCGATCGTCGCGAACAGCACGCGGATTGTTGCCGGCTCGCCGATCGTCTCTGCACCCCCGACAAGCGCGAGCGTACCCAATGCCAGCCCTGCAACCCACCCGACCGCTCCTGATTGGTTCAGCCTGCCAATCTTCGTCTCCCACTGCGCCTTATCCTCGTTCTCGATGACAAGCAGCACCGTAACCGAGGCGTTGGCGACCCAGAATAGATTCTGAACCATGTTCCAGACGACAAGCTGTCCGTACGAGCCGACCATGCCCATGACAACGTAGCTCACTCCGGTCATAACATAGCTTCCGACGACGAACATCCTACGTCGTTGCGCGGCATCGGAGAGCCGTCCCCAAAGGAGACTCCCGACAACACCGACAAGGCTGACCAAGCTGGCAAGGACACCTACGTCGCCCACGGATCCGTCGAAGCGCGACGAGATCCACAATGGGATCAGGATCGATGCTGTTCCCGCCGCAAGATTCGCAAGCGCAACGGCTAGGAACCAAGGTTCGGTGTCTTTCCAATGCTGTCGCTGAATTCGCATGATATTCGTCTGGATGGCTCCCGACATCGGTTCCCTTCACCCCTCCCGATCCCGGAGCAGATCGGCGTAGTGTAGTCCCAATACGCAAGTTGTCAAGGGCACAGGAGTTCCGCGAAGACCCACTGGGGCACCCTGCTCCGGGACCCGGTACGCAAACGACCTGTCAACATCGCCGGTACCGCGTGCCCGCTTGCTGTTGTACTACGTAAAGCCGCCGGACGGTCCGCCGATCTACGCAGTCGCGCTAGCTCTCCGCCTCGGCGACCCAATCGTAGCCGTCCGCCGCTTGGATGCGGGCTTCGATCACGTCCCCGGGTCGGATCTCCCGGCCGCGGGCATCGACAAACGTCACGCTGTCCACATCGGGGGCCTGTCCCGCGGTCCGTCCGACCCACAACCCGCGGTCCTCGTCATAGCTGTCGATGAGCACGCTTTCGGTCTGCCCGATGCGTTCCCGAGCTTGCTCGGCGACGATGCGCTGCTGGGTGAGCATGAG
The DNA here is from genome assembly GCA_964554715.1 of uncultured Thermotogae bacterium. Lineage (GTDB taxonomy): Bacteria > Bipolaricaulota > Bipolaricaulia > UBA7950 > UBA9294 > RXOA01. The sequence goes on from CAZKPU010000013.1 coordinate 21,875, forward strand.
CGCTTCAACGCGACGAAGCGCCTCGGATTCCGGAACCTGATCGCCCATGGAGTACGCGCGAGTCGCTGGCTCCCGCGAGAACGCAAACGCCCCGAGGTGATCGAATCGGATCCGCTCCACATCGTCAAGAAGCCTGGTGAACTGTGTCTCCGTCTCTCCGGGGAACCCGACGATGAACGTTGTCCGGATCACGATCCCCGGGATCTGCGAGCGCAATCGCTCGAGTAGACGAAGACACTGTTGTCGCGTGACATGGCGCCCCATCCTTTGCAGGATCGTGTCGTCCAGATGCTGCAACGGCAGGTCAACATACGGAACCAGATGCCTCACGCTACGGTAGCCTTCGATGAGTTCCTCATCGAAGTGCGCCGGATGGGTGTAGAGAACCCTGAGCCAGTGGATCCTCTCGAGCTGATCGAGCCGGCGGAGCAGCACCGACAGCGTGGTCCTCGGCGAGAGATCGGACCCGTAGAGCGTCGTGTCTTGCCCGATGAGGTTCAGTTCCTTGACTCCGTACGCGTCGAGCTCCGCCGCTTCGGCCACGATCTCTTCGAAAGGCCGGCTGCGAAACGGACCGCGGATCGTGGGGATCAAGCAGTAGGCGCACCGGTTGTCACACCCTTCGGAGACGCGAAGAAACGCTGAATGAGCCGGTGTCAGCAGCAGCCGCCCCCCCTCTTCCGCCGATGACACGCCGCTCGCCTCGCAGACATCCCGTTGTTGACCGAGTCCGAAAACCCCATCTACACCCGGAAACTCACGGCGGATCCCGTCGGCGTCCAACTCGCCGAAGCATCCCATGACCAGCACGCAAACCGCGGGGTTTACCGACTTGACCGCAAGGCTCTCGGCGATCGCGGTACGGGCCTCGTCACGTGCCGCCGCAAGGAATCCGCACGTGTTGATGACGATGACGTCGGCCATCTCCGCCGGTACGCCGACAAGCGCTCCCGCCGAGGCGAACCGACCGAGAAGTCGCTCCGAGTCCACGAGGTTCTTCGCACACCCCAGGCTGATCAAGTGGATCCGTCGTGGTCTCACCCGGCGCCTCACAACATCCCGCCTCTTGCCGAACTCCACTCGGAGCTGTTCCGCTTGTTTCCGTTGTCCGCCATCATCCGCTCCCCACATCCCCGGACGTCTCGCCTGACCCGCATCCCAATCGGGATGCCGATTCCTCGATCACGCAGTATCCGGTCGAACCGGCTCTACACGCCCGCTGCAGGAGTTCGGCAAACGAACGTGCCCATTGCTCGGCCAACGACATCGCCTCATCCGCGGGGACATACAGAACAGCAGCGACGTCGGTCGTCTGAGAGGAGATCTTGGTCAGCATCGAGTCCTTGACCGGATTACCACAAGGCACCCACCCCGCGTCGTCTCTCCGGCACACGACAAGAAGATCCTCCAGATCGATCGATTGTCCCGCCTTATTGAACACGTACGACTCTTCAGCGACACCGTGTCGGAGCAGAAGCTGTGTTCCCGACAGCGCTACATCGAAGATCGAGGCAGGAAAACCTGATTCGAGACTGATCGCATTGTTCACATCTACCGGTGCATTCACGGCGGGGAAGCTCCCCGCGAGAGCCGCCCGTAGTAGGTACTCGCTGGAGGGTTTTCCCCGTCCGCTGGGACGGTACTTTCCGTGCCGCAGCATCCTTCGCACGCGCTGACGGCGTTCAGCCGGAACGAACGATTCGCCTGCCAGCGTCACCCGATCAAGCAAAGCACTCAGGAACCCCGGAAGAGACTCGCTCGTCTCCGGTGTGTCGATCTCCGTCGCCCAGATCAACGCCGGACGGCAGGTTCCTTGCAGCAACTGGCTGTCAACGGTCAAGGTGTATCGCTCGGGACTATGTGGATGCATCGGCCCTCCTCCGTGGCTTCTCCCAACTCCATCTTCCACTCTTGTTCGAAATCTGCCAACATCCTGCAAGCAGGGGCAGTTATCATAGCATGTTGACACCGCGTGATCAGCCTGCCCAAGGTTGCATCCGCCACTCGTTTCGTAGTATATTTCACAGGAAGGGAACGATCACAGTCAACCGGCGTGCACTGGATTCCGTCCGCCCGAAGTCCGTTGATCGACAGGAGGATTCGACGTGGAGAAGACAGGTGGCCGATACGTTCGTGAGACGGCCGGCAGCAAGAAGGTTACGCTCACCGATCAGCTCTACGTTTCACTTCGGAACGACATCCTCTCCTGGCGACTTACGCCCAGCGACATCCTCGTCGAGAGCAAGCTCGCCAAGCAGTACAACGTCAGCAAGACACCCGTCCGTGAGGCGCTGGCGTTGCTCAGTCAGGAAGGCTGGGTCGAGGTTCTCCCCCGTGTCGGCTATCGTGTCACTCCCATTCGCGTCTCGGATGTTGACGAGTTGTTCGAGATGCGACTCATGGCGGAGAAGGAAGCCATCCGTCTTGTCGTCCTGCGGGCGGATGACAGGCAATTGGATCAGCTCCTCGCCAAGAACAGCCATCTGGGCTCCATGCCGAACGGCGAGCCCCCCGAACCGGAGATGTTCATCCGCCATCGCGACCCACTTCATCTCGATCTTGCCACCCTCGCCGGAAACCGCCGTTTGGAGCGGCTTATCCATCAGCTGTTGCGTGATTGGACCCGGATGGTCCTCAGCGACAAGGAAGTGCGGGAGAAGGCGTTTGTCGAGCTGGACGACAACTGCAAGCAGATCTGCGAAGCCTTGGTCAAGCGTGATGTGGATGCGGCACACGCGCTGATTCACACCCACATCATGTACTCGAAGAAGCTGATTCTGTCCCGGATGACGCTTGGAAACGGCTAGAGACGGATCGTCGTTTCTCACCTACCTCAAGCCGATCCCCGCGGCGAACTGCGGTCCGTTTGCGGATGTATCCCGCGCAGTCGTCTGGTTTCTGCCCAATCGACGGAATCACCCTTGATCGAGACCCCGTACAAGGACCGCGCAGCATCCCGGGAAACGTACTCGTCGAGCACATCTTCGCGTACGCTCTCCGGGTCACGCTTCATGGGATCGCCGTACCCGCCGCCGCCCGCGGTTCGATTGCTTGCCCGGTCATCTCGGACGACGCTTGTCCTCGCGGTTCCCACCCGTCGCTCGGCGCTCGTATCCGGGAATAGGACCATTGCATTCGGCTCGGGTTCGTTTCCCCCGGCCAGCGCCCACGGCCGGGTCTTGCTCTTCTTCATCACGGAGATCAGCTCCCCGTCGCCCGTGAACCGCAGGTCCCTTCGTTGGCCGAGCCCCCCACGATGCTTTCCCGCTCCCCCGCTGTCCGTACGCAGCTCCAAGCTCTCGACCCGCATCGCGGTCTTCATCTCGAGGACCTCCACCGGGGTGTTGCGGACAAGAGCCTCCGGAAGGTGGTTGGTCGCATTGCACCCGTCATGGTCCCGCGTCGCGCCCCAGCCTACGGGGTCGTTGTTGCTTACGGCGTAGAGTTTCCCCGTCTCCTTGTGGATCCCGATCGCCATGAACCCCGGAACATCCCCACCCGAAGACGCCGTCAGCCGCTCCGGCATCCCCTGAGCAAGCGCCTTGTAGATGAGTTCGAATCCGGCAATCGCCGACCACAGGGTGAACGTCGGCGCCGGGTACACTGCGTGGAACAGGTTTCCCGGCGGCGCAATGACCTGGAGAAGCCGTGCCAACCCTCCGTTGCTTGGTGTGTGAGGGGTTGTTAGCGACTTCAGCACAACCTTGCACATCGTTTGCGTCAAACCGTACGGGATGTTCACCGGGCCACGGACTGCCGGTTGCGATTCGCTGAAATCCACCGTGAACCGCTCGTCATCGATCGAGACGGTGGCAACCATCTTGATCGGATCGTCGGAGATGCCGTCATCATCCAAGAAGTCCTCAGCGCGCCATCGCCCATGGGGAAGGTCCTTCAGCGCCCGGCGAACCATCCGCTCTTCGTGATCTTGGATCCGGGAGCAAAACGTCCGAAATCCCTCCCGCCCAAACCGTTTGACCAACTGAACGAGCCTGCGCTCGCCGGTTCTTGTCGCAGCGATCTGCGCGTTGAGATCCCCAAGGACCAGCTCGGGCATCCTCGAATTGAAGCGGATCATTTCGACAAGGTCCTTGTTCGTGACGCCACACCGCAAGATCTTGACAGCCGGGAAGATAAGGCCCTCCTGATGCATGTCGGTGGAGTCAAGAACGTATCCCGCATCCTTGGCTCCAAGATCCATCCAGTGGGCACGGATGCACGTATAGGCGAACGGACGATCGCCTTCCGGCAAGAAAATCGGCGCAAACAAGGTCACATCGTTCACGTGGGCCGAACTCCAGTAGGGGTAGTTGAGAAGCAGGATGTCTCCCGGTTCCATGTTCTCTGCCCCGGCGTGCTCGACGCCCTTCCGGATCGCGTAGTCGTTGGCCCCCAGGAAGAACGTCAACCCCGGCGCTTCTGCGATCAGATCGAGATCCTCACTGTAGATCGAGATTCCGAAGTCGAGAACCTCATACACGACGGGGTTGAACGCCGTTCGGATCAGCGTCCGGCGCATCTCCTCGGCGGCCGAAAGCAAGTAGCTATGAAACACCTCGACTGCGGCGGCACCGTGATGGGTCATGTTGTACTCCTGATCTTGACGATGAGATGACCGTTCCGATCGACCGTCGCGGTTTGATCCGAGTAGAAGACGGTCGTGGACGTCCCCTCACCGATGATCGCCGGCCCGTCGATGGTTTGCCCGGCATACAGCCTGTCACGTTCGAAAACTCTGAACGGAACGAGCTCCCGCAAAGCAAAGCAGTACGCCTGTCGAACCTTTGGCCCGATGTCTGTCCCGCTCTCGCTGCCCTCCGGCGTCATCTCGGGGAGAACCGGCTTGTCCATCCGCCCCGTTCCCTGCACCCGCAGCGCAACGATCTCGACCTCATCCTCGGTGGCATGCCCGTAGCGTTGCCGGTGTCGATCATCGAACCGCAATCGGATCGTCTCCATGTCCAGGGGGTTCTTCATCCCACCCGATCCCTCCTCCAACCACAGCTCCAACGCGTGTTCCTGGCCGACATAGCGGAGTTCCATACTGCGGATCACCGATTGGCGGCCCGCTTCCACGTTCTGCTCGAGCAACGCGTCTCTCACCTGCTGTTCGAGTTCACCGTACACGCTCTCCAGTTGCTCCCGGGAATGCGGCTCAGCCGGGAGCAATACGGTTCTTGCAGCATTCACGGCAAGATCGGCCATCAGCATCCCCCACGCGGAAAACGCACCGGGCGATGTCGGCACAATCACTTCCGGGATCCCCATCTCGCGCGCAAGAAGCGGTGACAGCATCGGCCCGGCACCGCCAAATGCAAGCGCCGAGAAATCGGACGCATCGTGTCCTCGTTCGATGGTGATTTCGCGGATCGCCCCGACGGTTCGCGCGATCATCACATCAAACACGGCGGCTGCGGCCTCAGTGACCTCGCCCCCCATCGTTCGAACAAGTCGGTCTTCAATCCCTTGCCGCGCGGCATCCGTGTCGAGAGCCATCGCTCCCTTGAGGAAGTCGCTCGGGTCAAGGTAGCCGAGCACAATTGCCGCATCCGTCGTGGTGGGGTCCTCGCCACCTCTTCCGTAGGCGATCGGACCGGGATCCGCGCCCGCGCTCTGCGGCCCGACCTTCAGGAGGTCTTCCTGCATCCACGCAATCGAACCGCCGCCCGCCCCGATGCAGCGGATATCGAACACCGGGATCAGCACCGGGAGATGCTCCAGCGACGCCTCGTGAACCACCGTCGGCTCTCCATCTTCGATCATGCAGGCGTCGAGGCTGGTTCCCCCGAAGTCCAGCGTAAGCAGACGCGGTCTTTGAAGTGTTCGTGCAAGGAACTCCGCCCCGACGATTCCGCCCGCCGGACCGGACAGCACCGTTTGAATCGGCGAACGCCTTGCCCGCTCGGCTGTCATCGCGCCGCCGCTCGACCGCATCAGCAGGAACCGCCCCCCGAACCCCCTCTCCGCAAGGGCGCGCTGCAGATGATCGATATAGCGCTCGTAAATCGGACGGATGTACGCCTCGAGGACCACCGTGCATGTCCGCTCGTACTCGCGGTATTCCCTCGTGATATCGCTTGAGGCCGAGACGATGATCCCCGGGAAGCGGTCCCGGAGAAGCTCGACGGCCCGCTGCTCGTGCACCGGGTTCCGATACGAATGAAGGAAACACACCGCAATCGCTTCCGCTCCCCGTTCGACGAGAAGCGACGCCTTGCTGAGCAGATCCCTCTCCGAGAGCGGTTCGAGCTCGTCTCCGTTGGCATCCAGCCGTTCACGGACGCCCAGCCGCATCCGCCGTTTCACAAGAAGCGGTGGCTTCTGGTACTGGTAGTCGTAGATGTGGGAGCTGGGGATATCGGCACGCGCGATCTCGAAGACATCACGGAAACCGTCCGTGGTCAAGATGCCCGTCGGGCTGCCCTTTCGCTCGAGGATCGCGTTCAAGCCGAGCGTGGTGCCGTGTACGATCAGCTCTGCGTCTTCCAGATTGACATTCAGCTTGCGAATGGCCTCCAGCACTCCCTGCGTCGGCTGCCTCGGCGTCGTGGACGCCTTTTCCAGTCGCGTCGTGCCCGACACCGAGTCAAGTACGACGGCATCGACAAACGTTCCTCCGATGTCAACGGCGATTCTGTAGCGTTTCATCGCACCTGCCCCTTCACGATCCGCCCTCCTTTGATCACGAGTCGAAGCTCTCGGAGGGCAGCGACGCTTTCAAGCGGGTTCGATCCGACCACCAACAGATCCGCAAACCTCCCCGGCTCGAGCACTCCGATCCGATCCTCGGCGCCCATCAGCTCCGCCGGATACAGCGTCGCCCCCCGAAGCGCCTCCAGCGGAGACAGCCCCGCTTCGACGATCGACTCGATCTCGCGCACCGTGATGTTGACCCCGTTGTCCTCTTCTCCCGGGGGAAGATCGGTCCCCACCAGCAATCGAACGCCGGCATTAGCGGCTCGACGGGCGCTTTCCAGATGTTGCTTCCCCGCATCGAGGCTCTTGCGGATCGTCCACGGCGCAAACCGGTTCCGCTCCATCCACTCCGGCGTTCTCGTGACCGAAAGCGTGGGAACAAGAACGCAATGGTGATCCGCCAGCGAACGGACATCACCGTTATCTAGGAAGTACCCGTGCTCGCAGCAGCCCAGCCCCACATCTACTGCCTCGCGAAGCGCACGGCCGCCTCCGGCGTGAGCGGTGACATACGTGTTCTTCGACCGGGCAACACCGACAACGGCCGCCACTTCGTCTTGCGTCATCTGCGGCTCGTTGAGTCCTTCCGCGCGCTGAGCGATCCCTCCGGTCAAGAAGATCTTCAGGTGATCGGCTCCGGCGGCAAGTTCGAGACGCGCCTGCTTGCGGAACGCGTCCGCACCGTCCGCGATCAAGACACCGAAGCCAGCCCCGTGTCCTCCGGTCACCCCGATCCCGCATCCGCCGGAGAAGATCCGCGGACCGTCCACCCAACCCGCTTCGATCATCGTACGTAGCGAGATGTCCGCTCGGTACATTTCGGAAACCGTACGAACCGTTGTGACCCCGGCCCGCAGCGCGTCCATCCCACGCCGATAGCACCGGAGCGCGGTGATCGCCGGAGGCTCGTGTTCGTCCCACTCATCGAACGGAAAGACAATCCCAAGATGGGTGTGGCAGTTGATGAGCCCCGGCACGACATAGCCGCCGTCCAAATCAAGGCTGACAGCGTCTCCTCGGCCTTCCTCGCCCGGTGACGCGATCCGATCGCCGATCAGAAGAAGCGATCCTTCATCGATGTGTCCGCTGCGCACGTCGACGATGCGAGCATGATCCAACCGGAGATGATTGCCTTCTGGGCGCTCGTACATCGCTATCGCCCCGCTGCCAGAACCGTGCTTCGCACGCTGTCGTACCCCTTCTGCACGGCCAGCGCGTTCTTCTCACCGAACGCATCCCCGGCGCACCGCTTTAGCTGTTCGAGATCCACCCCGCCGGTGACGGCGCAGAATGCTCCGAGCATCGTTGTGTTCGGAATGTTTCGTCCCAGCGTCTCCTGCGCGATCCCACTCGCATCGACGGTTCCCACCTTGGCGACTTGCGCCGGCAACTTCAGCGCATCCGGGGGCAGAACGGTGTTGACGATGACGATCCCTCCGTCGGCCAGTCCGTCGAACACGTTCGGGATCTCAAGCAACGGCTGGTCCATCACGATGAGACAATCCGGGGTGTACACACGCGTCTTCGGTCGGATCGGCCGGTCCGCCAGCCGCACGAAAGCCGTTACCGGCGCTCCCTGCCGCTCGAAGCCGAAGAACGGGATCGAGACACCGTATCGGTCCGCCAGAACAGCCGAGCGAACAACGATCTCCGCCGCTTTCACGACGCCTTGTCCCCCGCGACCATGCAGTCGAATCTCCATCTCGCGCCTCCTGTTCTGTTCTTGTTGCATTTCAAGCGAACCGAGTGCGGCCGATCCATCGATCGACGCCGCACCCGGTCTCCTACTGCTGGGCCCCTAAGCGTGCCCGCTACACGGTGCCCAGGGTTTGGAAGGCGTGCAGCTCTTCATCGATCCGTTTCGCCTCGTTTTCCGGAAGCGGCGAGTAGGCTTCCCTTGCCGCCTTGGACGCTTCGTCATCGCGATAGCGCTCCATGTCGGCAGCCGCCGCGGGAAGTCCCAGCTCAATAAGTCGGGCATGGGTCGGAACCGCAGTTTCGAGATCCCATCCCCGCGCCTTGTAGTATTGATCGAGCATGTACTCTAGATTGACCTTGTTTCCTTGACTCGCACGTCCGTCACACTCCAGCGGCTCGTCGGTGAACCGCTTGGGGAGGTTGTCGTCAGGGCGTCGGATTCCTTCACGAACATTGAAGCACCGCTCGATGTTGACGATCCGCTCGCCGGCCTTTTGGAGCTCCTTCCGATCGACGTCCCATCCGGTGGCGGCGTTGACCAGCTCGGCGATGTACGGAATGAAGTCCATGCACACAAGCGTGTTCTTGCAGACCTCGAGACCGTCGGAGACGGCGCACCAATCGCCCGACCACTTCACGAGCACACCCTTGCCGTGATACTCGAGCCGCAGCGCCGTTTCGGGGATGCCAAACCACTCTTCTCCGATCTTCGGATCGCCCTTGAGTTCGAAGTACGGTTCGGAGCGCAGATGATCTCCGCCGCGATCCGCCGTGGCGTAAGTCAGGCCGTAGCCGACCATCCCCCGCGGCTCGCCGTTGATGATCTCCAGCCCCTTCACGTGCATCGCGTACTCCTCGGAACCTCGCCCGAGCCGCTCTGCTGCCTTGCGAACGCCGTCGCCGAGCAAGTCGCCGATTCCCTCACGGTGGGCCATCTTCTTCATCAGCGCCAGTGCGGTGTCGTGGTTGCCCCACGAAAGATCCAACCCGTCGCAATCGGCGCTCGAGATGATCCCCCGCTGGTTGAGCTCCATCAGCCACGAGATGAGTTCGCCGACGACAATCTCATCCATCCCGTACTCGTTGCATAGATGGTTCGCATACAGCATGAACTCCGGATCATCGGAGCCCATACGTGAAGCGAAGCACGCCATCGCTTCGTACTCCGGACCTTCGCCACGCATCTTGAACTTGCCGGTCGGCACGGATGCGTAGCGGCTGCAGTGGAGCGAACAGCCGAAGCACGCCTTGCTCTTGGTGTTGTACTGATCGCGAAGCGCCTCGCCTTCCCACAGGTGCGCCGTCGGCTGATATCCCGTCTGGAAATGGTTGACGGTGAGGAACCCCTCTTCGTTCAGCCAGCGAACGTTCTGTGTGGTCCCCATCGTCGCTCGAGCCACATACTGGGCGTTGACGCGGATCAGTTCCTTGATCCGCCGGTTCAATGCGTGGAAGCGCTCCGGATCGAAGATGTTGAGCGATCCCGTGCCGCGAACCGCGATCGCCTTGACGTTCTTCGATCCGAGGATCGAGCCGGTGCCGGTCCTCGCCGCAGCTCGCGCAAGGTTGAAGAACGTGCTGGCGAAATTCACACCGTGGTCAGCGGCGGTTCCGGTCGAGAGCACCTGGATCGAGCCGTCGCCGAGTTCGCTGCGGATCGCTCGCGTTGCCTCGCCGACTGTCCCCCCCCACAAGTGCCGCGCATCGTGGAAGGTAATCCTGTCGTCATCGATGAAAATGTAGACTGGGTCTTCCGACTTCCCTTCGACGATCACCTGGTCGTAGCCGGCAAA
>CAZKPU010000014.1:0-25984 GCA_964554715.1 uncultured Thermotogae bacterium
ACCTGTTTGGCGTCCCTTCCCATGATCTTCTTGATCAACTCTGTCTTCCCACCCGGAATTCGCATCGCCGGCCGGCCTGTCCCCCTTGCCTTGGTCTTCAAGGCGTCCGAAGAGGCCGGCCTCGGGCTATCGTCCGGGCAGACTATAGAAGAGGTTGCGCCGACCGGTCAACCATCCGATACGATTCGGCCTCTCTGAGCGATCGGGTACCGGTCAGAGTGCCACATGCCGTGGCTGACTTCCGTGTGAGGTGTGTGATCCCCGATCAAGAAATCTTGATCGGTGTGGCGATGCGCTTCACTTGTTGTCTTGTGAGAACCTGTCGGCACGGCTATGATCGCGTCTCATGCCGACACGCACATCTCCCCCGCCGAATTCATGGAAACGAACAGCACTTCTGTCTCTTGGACACTTTCTCAACGATGGCTTCGCCAGCTTCTACGCGCCGCTCCTTCCTCTGCTGATCGACCGGCTGGATCTATCGCTTGCGTTGGCCGGCCTTCTCGGTACGGTGCGCATTGTTGTGAACTCGATGATCCAACCTGGTCTCGGCCATCTTGCCGATCGAGCCCAGCGTCCGGTTCTGGTGGTTCTCGGCCCCCTGCTGACGGTGACGGCGATGTGTCTGATCGGGCGCGCGGGAAGCTTCGAACAGCTTCTTCTGATCATGATTGCGGCAGGGATCGGCACAGCCTTCTTCCATCCCGTGGCTGCGGCGTTGGTCGGTGCCGTTCATCATCGAAGAAGGGGTTTGATGATGGCGCTGTTCTCAGCCGGCGGAACGTTTGGCGGAGCCGTTGCGCCGTTGGTGATCGTTGCCTATGCCGAGCGGCTCGGAGTTGAGCGAACCCCTTGGCTTATCTTGCCGGGGATCCTCGTCTTGCTGTTGTTCGCATGGCCGCTTCGCACGAATCTGCCGACGGTCAAGGCCGTGCAGAACGGCCGGATTCGCTTTCGACAGATCCCGAGACGTCTGGTGATCCTATGGTTTGTGGTGGTGTTGCGCGCGATCGCTGCGACGTCGTTCTCCAATTTCCTTGCCGTTCTTGTTGTCGAACGGGGAGGATCCGCACTGGCCGGCGGTGCGGCGATCAGCCTGTTTCTCTTGCTTGGAGCGGCGGGTGGCCTTGCGGCGGGCAGCTTGTCGGATCGTATCGGGCGCAAGGCGATCCTTCTCGGATCGCTTGCGTTTGCCACGCCCTGCTTGCTCGCATTCCTCTACGCCCCCGTTGCTCTGTTGCTTCCGCTGATCGCGGCGAGTGGGCTGTTTGTCTTGTCGTCAACTCCCGTTGGCGTTGTCGCTGCGCAAGAGTGTCTCCCCGGTCGGACCGGACTGGTTTCCGGGTTGGTGATGGGGCTGGCGTGGGGAGTTGGCGGTTTGGCGTTGGCGCCGATCGGCTGGCTCGCCGATCAGTGGGGGCTGATCCCCGTAATGAGTGGTGTGTCGCTCCTCCCGCTTGCCGCAGCGATCTTGATGCTTGCGTACCATGAGCCACGGCCGGCAAGCACGATGCCTCAGCGATCCGGCGCTTCGTCATGAGAGGCTCAACCTCGAACGTCAGTCTTGGCGAGGAGTCGTGCCTGTGCCAAACGCTCGAAACCACGTTCGATCGGGTGTTGCAGTCAGGCGTGTCCGAGGTCTTCGGCACGACCGGAGCGATCGGCGTTTGGGTTGATCGCGGACATCCACGCAAGACATGGTGTGGAAAAGCAGAGCAGACGCAGCGTGTCTCGTGTAACGAGCCGTATCTGCCGGTTCGTAGAAGAAGACGCGGCGCACAAAACTCTGTGCGCCGCGCTAATGAGTCTTATCGATATTGAACGACAATCTTATTGGCTAAGCCTAGATCACCGTCACATCGAGTGCCTGGGGGCCTTTCTGACCCTGACCCAAGGTAAACTCGACCTTCTGGCCTTCTTCCAGCGACCTGTAACCGTCGCCACGAATCGAGCTGAAATGGACAAACACGTCTTCACCTTGCTCGCGCTCGATGAAGCCGAAGCCTTTGCTATCGTTGAACCACTTGACGGTTCCCGTCTCGCGTTCGGACATACTTACACGACCTCCTCTATGCTGGAAGCTTTAGCGAAGCAGAACGTTTCAGTGGACTACAGATAGGACTGGCTTCCAAGAAAGCACCTGCACAGCTACCAAACACGTCTGTAGTATACCGTTTTGACGCCCGTCGTCAAGAGCTCAAGCACGATGCAATGCGGCGTTTGCGCTCGCTGCGGCGTCTGCATGAAACGGTTCTCGCTGGGTTCCGCGGAAAACCGTCAGTTCAGCCAAAGCCCCTTACCTGGATGTGACCGCAAAAACATCGAATCAATGAAAGGCGGCCGGAGGAACGCCTGCCTGCGGAAATACAGGATCTGGTGGGGCCGTGATGCCGACACGCCGGAGTCCGACGCTCTCCGTCCCTCGACGAAAACCGTGCTTCTCATAGAGGACAAGCGCCGCTGAATTGGATGCTGAAACCGTCAGAGAGATCTCGCAGATGTTCGGGTGACCGAACGCCCATGCCACTCCCCTCGCGATGAGCTTCGATCCAATCCCGCGGTTTCGGGATGTCTCGGCGACGCCGACGAACTCGAGGGTACCGGTGCCGACATCCGGAGAGACACGGACAAGCACGTATCCAAGAAGGTTCTGGGCATCGCCGGCAACGAAGACCTGTGCCGTGTCGCCGATCAGGTCTAGGATCTGTTTGCCCGTGTAGTAGGTCTTCGGGAAGAGCCGTTCATGGAGGGTTGCCAGCGCCTGTTGCTCGTTCCGAACGACCGGTCGGACCACGGAGGGCGGCTCCTCGGAATGGGTCCAACCGCCGCGCTGGAGTGAGAGGTTGAGACTGTGTGAGAACGGGAGAAACCCGTGACGTTTGCCGAACGCCTCAACCCGCCTGTTCCGGATTCCGAGGCAGAGTTCGTGTTCGGTGATTCCCGGAGGGAGCCTCGATTTCGTTTCCTCATAGAGCGCATCTGCGATGAGATCCCAAGGAGCTGCCGAGGTGCGGTCGACAAACGGCCCGTACAGCCATGCACGGCCGATCTCGGGATCGATCTCGGCCCCCAACGCGCCGAGGATCTCCTTCGTCGGTGTGTCCTGCGCGAGAAGGAACGCGTTGTAGCGTGGGTCCGGAAGCTCAGACAGATCATTGAGAATCGTCGGGACATCGGTGCCCAGGTATCCGATATTGTGCTCTTCCCGCGCGTTCATGACAGCAAGAAACCGAAGCAGATCCGGCCACCTCGAAGCGGGGCACTCCAGGATCTGTTGCTGACTCATGTCCGACGCCACCTCGATCCGGATTGTAGCCGAATCGGGTGATCGATCGAGATATACTCGGACCCCAGGAGATCCAAGACCGGACGAAGGAGGATGGCATGTCGCTGTTGTTCACCGAGCAAGCGATCGGATCGCTGGTGCTGACCAACCGTCTTGTGCGATCGGCTACCGCCGAGCTCATGGCTGATGATCGAGGCGTCCCAACAAAGCAGCTTGCCGCTTCCTACGCGCAGTTGGCTGCAGGCGGGGTGGGGTTGATGATCACGGGACATCTGTACGTCCATCCTTCGGGCAAGGCGCACCGTGCGATGACCGGGATCTATGATGATCGGCTTGTTCCCGAACTTCGCCGGCTGACTGATGCTGTCCATGAACAGGGCGGGAAGGTCGCTGCTCAGATCAATCATGCAGGGGCCCAATCGGGCGAAGGATCGCTGCGCATCCTTCTTGCTCCCTCCGATGTGACGGCGGCTCCGCCGAAGAGAGCCGCTCGAGCGATGAGTTCCGATGAGATCGAGCAAACGATCGACTGGTTCACCCAGGCGGCAGGACGCGCCCGTGCAGCCGGGTTCGACGCCGTGCAGCTCCACTCAGCACACGGATACTTGGGGAGTCAGTTTCTCTCGCCACGAACGAACAAGCGCCGGGACGGCTGGGGTGGAGATCTCGAGGGACGGACTCTGTTCCTACGACGCACGGTGCAACGGGTCCGAGAAGAGGTGGGAAGAGAGTTTCCCGTCTTCGTGAAACTCGGCGTCTTTGATGAGGCCGACGGAGGACTGACCCTTGATGACGGTCTCCAAGTGATAGCGAAGCTTGCCGATATCGGGTTGGACGCAGTGGAGATGAGCGGTGGAATCGCTTCGAGCCGTGGGTTCAACATCGCCGACAACGTCCGACCCGGTTCCGGCGAAGCCTACTTCCGTCCGGTGGCGCATCGCGCTCAGCAACGGACTCACCTTCCGATCCTTCTTGTCGGAGGGTTGCGATCAAGAGCGGTTATGGAAGACGTTCTCTCGAGCGGCGATGCGCAGTTCATTTCGCTCTCAAGACCGTTGATCTGCGAGCCGGACCTTCCCAACCGGCTGTTGGAGCAACGCCAGGATGTGGCGCGCTGCATCTCCGGCAACCGTTGCTGGCCGGAGTCTCCCGGTGATTCGATTGCCTGCAGGTGTTTCGCTTCAGCCGCTGCGTGAGAAGGGACAGGCCGGTCGGGCAAGAGAACGGCGTTCATGAAATCGAGACGCCCGATGTATGCGGATCGGCTACGATCGATCTATGATCCTTTGCCAGGATGGATCGCAGAAGATGCCTCCGTTGCCGCTTGCAGGGACGTCGGTGGTTGTGGATACCAACGTATGGGTTGCGGCGGCGTTTCATCCCAGAAGCTGCTCCGCCCGGATCGTCGACGCGATCCGCTCCGGCCGGCTCAGGATGGTCTGGAATGAGCAAACGCGGAACGAATCCAAGAGGATCCTATCGAAGATCCCTCCGATCTCTTGGAGCCGGTTCGCGGGGTTGTTCTTGATGGAGGCGCGGTTCGATGCTCCGTTGGATCTTGACGCATACGCGGTCGTTCCCGATGCTGACGACCGGAAGTTCGCCGCGCTTGCCCACGCAACGAACTCGATCTTGATCACACAGGATCGACACTTGTTGGCACAGGCATCCTGTCTGCCGGCTCGAGTCCTCTCACCGTCGCGGTTCGCCTCCGAAATGAAGCTGGAACCGCGAGAAACCTCACGGAGTAGAGTCCCGCCACGGTCCGAGCAGGACCTTTGAAAGCCTGACACGTCTCACGGCTTGGACCCGCCCAGGCCGGGGATGCGCAGCCTCCGCTCGAGGGCGCGGAGACCCACGGAAACGATCAGGACAACGGCGAGATAGATGGCGGCGACGATCAAGAACACCTCGAAGTAACGGAAGTTCCTCGATGCGATTCGCTTTCCCATCCCCATCAGGTCATACAGCGTAATGGAGAACACGATCGATGAGTACTTTAGCATCAGGATCAGCTCGTTCGACCAGGAAGGGATGACCAACCGCGCCGCCTGGGGGAAGATCACGGTGAAGATCGCCTTCGAACGGTTCAGCCCCAACGCTCGTGCAGCGGCGATCTGCCCCGAATCCACCGCTTGGATGGCCCCACGGAAGTACTCGGCTTGGTAGGCGGCTGAGTTGAGACCCAGCGCAAGGATCGCACACAGGACGCGCGGCAGCACAATTCCCCAAGACGGCAAACCGAAGTACAGGACGGCAAGCTGGACCAACAGCGGTGTTCCGCGGAAGAAGCGGATGTAGCCGCCGCAGAGGGTGCGCATCCACTTTCTTCCGAACAACCGTCCGCACGCCAAGAGAGCACCAAGAACGGCTCCGAATGCGATGCAGGCCGCCGTGATCTCCAGGGTCAGCACCAACCCCTGTGTGAGCTGAGGAAGCCACGACCATTGCGCCATCATGGGGCACTTCCTTCCAGCATCCCGAGTTTTGCCAAGAACCCCTTTGTACGAGGGTGTTGCGGAGCATCGAGCAACCGGCCGGGCGGCGCTTGCTCAAGGATGCACCCTTCGGCCATGAACAGGATCTCATCGGCAACGGCACGAGCAAACCCGATCTCGTGCGACACAACAAGCATCGTCATCCGATTTGATGCAAGACCGAGCATCACATCTAGAACATCGCCGATCCATTCGGGATCCAGCGCTGACGTCGGCTCGTCAAAAAGGACGAGTTCCGGATCCATCGCCAACGCTCGGGCGATCGACACACGCTGCTGTTGCCCACCCGAAAGCTCGAACGGATAAGCGTCTTGTTTGTCGGCGAGGCCGACCCGGGCGAGTTCATCCTGTGCCCGTTGGGTGGCTTCCGCCTTGCTCATGTGCTTGACCCACATCGGTCCGAGCCGGACGTTCCCCAGCGCCGTTAGATGCGTGAACAGATTGAAGCTCTGGAACACAAACCCGATTCGTGCGCGGATCCGATCCAGAGACGCCCCGGCTTGGGTGATCTCCTCGTCACCGAGCCACACGGAACCGGCATCCGGAACGGTCAGCTGGTTGATACAGCGGAGGAGGGTGCTCTTGCCCGTCCCGGAGGGCCCGATCACGACCTTGGTCTCGCCCCGTCGAAGCGAGAAGGACACGCCTTGCAGCACGGACTCGTTGCCATAGCGTTTGCGGAGGTTCTCTACGCGGAGTACCGCGCTCATCGAGCGATCCTCATCGTCTCGGCGATCGATGCGCTCGGAATCCGCGTTCGACGCTCCACGAACGCAAGAAGAGCGGTGCTTCCTTCCGTCAGGAGAAGAAACAGCAACGCGACCAGTAGCAGAGCGGGCATCGCCAGTTCGTAGTGCCGGTCGTAGATGACCCGCGCCGTACGCATCACATCGTTGAGGCCGACCGCATAGGCCAGGGTCGTATCTTTCACCACAGCACTGAGTTCGTTGGCCCACCCTGGAAGAGCAAGGCGGAACGCCTGAGGAAGGACAACTTTGCCGATGGCACATCTTCGACTCATGCCAAGCGATCGCGCGGCGACCATCTGCCCGCTCGCGACCGATTCCAGCGCCCCCCGAAGAATCTGGGACTGATACGCTGCGGAACGAAGGCCGAGGGCGATGGACGCCGCGGTGAGCGAAGAGATGCGAACCCCGAATTGAGCCGGGCCGAAGTAGAACAGGAACAGCAGAACCAACGCCGGAATCCCCCGGAACACCCATTCGAACGCTTGGGCGAACACCCGTGCCGGCCGTCTTGCGTAGCATTGAGCAAGTGCGGTGGCCGTTCCCACAACGAACCCCAACCCCGCAAGAGCGGCGAGGAGTTCGAGGTTGACGAGCGAGGCGCGAAGAAGCATCGGCAGATAGCTTATGGTTTCGACGATTTTCGACATAGGAGTGAGTCTCCAAGAGGTACGCCGGCTCGGCTTGCGCCGGCCGGCGCACAGCTGGTTACAGTCCGAGTTGGTCCTGCATGGATTGTGTGTACCCGGACAGATCCCCGTCGAGAAGGAGATCCTTCGATGCCTGCCATGCATCCGCGATCGCGTCGAGATCCGGTCCGAAGTAAATGGAGAGCAGTGAATCGACAAACGAGCCGGATTCAATCGTCAGGCTTGACTCTCCCGCGGCCGTCTCCACCGTGAGGCCGAGGGCGGCAAGGGCAGTCTCAATCTTCGGCAGAAGCTGGGAGGGATCTCCTTTGGCCGTGATGAAGCCGAACGTCTCCTGCGTGTAGATCAGGCCGGCGATCGATAGCTTATCCGGGTAGGCGGCGATCGAGGCCTGAGACGCGGGCTCGTCTTGAATCACTGCATCCAGCCGGCCGTTGACCAAGTCAAGGATGGCTGCAGGGTAGGTCTCGTATCCGCGCAGATCGACATCGATCCCTTGAGCGATGACGTTGTCTTCCAGCCACCACATGCCTGAGGTCGCATTCTGAGCGCCCACCACGCTTCCGTTGCCCAGAGCGGTGACAAGGTTCAGCCCCGCATCGGCGGCGATGACGACGGCTTGGTTCGACTGATAGTACGGAACCGAGAAATCCACGGCGCTTGCTCGATCCTCGGTGATCGTTAGTCCGGATGCGCCGATGTCGGCCCCGCCGGTGCGGATCATCTCCACGATGGCATCAAACGCGACGTTCTTGACTTCCACGGAGAATCCGGCGGTGACAGCGACCGCGCGGATAAGATCGATGTCGAACCCGAAGAACTCTCCTTCGTGATCCACCATTTCGAACGGAGCCCACGGAGCGTCCGTGACAACGACGTAGGGCTGGGAACCGCCAGCCATCGATCCGAGTGCAACCAACAACGACAAACAGCAAGCGAAAAGAATCGTGCCTTTCATGGCAATCAAGCTCCTTCTACGATACACACACTCAAAGAAAACGAAATGATCAGACGTATTGGATGGCTAGGGCCCCAGCAAGGGCGGTTTCCTTGATTGCGGAGTATCCTGGTCCACAGGGAGAACCGCCGGGGCTATGGACGGCGGGTCGGACGGTGGATACGGGAAGAAGGCTTGGAGGTTCGCGCCGAGAACAAGGCGGCGGATGTCGCGGGACACAGCGTTGTGCCGATCGCGGATCCGTTGTTGAAACCACCCGTTCTGTCGAACATGGACGCTCCCTAAATGTTCAAGTCTCAGGGTTGGGCTTGCACCCTCGACGTACCCTGAACGGGGGCAATCCTCGTTCGTCGGGCGACAGAAGTCAAGGCACAGTATCGGACATGGACGTTGCCCGGGCCTTGCCAACGGCCGAAGGGATGGTTGTTTGACCAAGCGTTTGCAGCCGGCACAAGCCACGAATTCAGCCCGGTCGAAGAAGCCAGTCATCAATCAACCGGCGTGCGATGGAGCGTCTGCCTGGCAGGATCAGCGTGCCTTCGGACAGTTCCTGCTGCACCTGCGTTCGTGTATACCAATCAGCGGACTCGATCTCCCTGTGATCGATGCGGATCTCCGGGGTCAAGGCCCGGGCGACAAACCCGACCATCAACGCTTGCGGAAACGGCCATGGCTGCGAGGCGACATACGTGATGTCTTGAACGATGAGGCCCACTTCCTCCTGGATCTCCCTTTCCACCGCAGCCTCAAGGGTCTCCCCCGGCTCGACGAAGCCCGCGATGACCGATCGCAGTCCGGGAGAGAACTTCGATTGCCGTGCAAGGAGGCATCGATCCTCGAAGAGGATCCTGACAATAATGGCCGGATCAACACGCGGGAATTTGACCGTGGGGCAATCGCTGTTGGAGCAACGCCGCACGTATCCGGCATCGCCCGCGATCATCGGGGCGCCACAGGTCGGACAGTAGCGAGACGTCTTGTTCCAGCGTGATAGCGACCGAGCCTGAGCGATCATCTCCCACGTTGCACGGGAGACCGATGGGTTCAAGCTTCGCATGGAGACAAACGTTCCGATTCCGGCAAGACGATCGCGGACTTCCGAAGAGGTTTCCGCAACGTCCATGGCGAACACCGGAACGTCTCCGGATACGCCAAGGAGAACAGCCGCAGTCGCTTTCAGCTCCAGGGGCCCCAGCTCGGAGCGGGTCAGGAAGCGAGGATGTGGCGACGTATCCGACTCGAACAGGACGTCCTGGCCATCCAACACAAGGAAACGGCTGTGATCATCCCACATCGCGGCCTCAATCCAAGCGAGATCCGTCCGCAGCATCGCGTGGCGGTCAAGGCTTGGCGCCAGCTCTGCATCCGGCGTGCTTT
This sequence comes from uncultured Thermotogae bacterium, assembly GCA_964554715.1. Classification (GTDB taxonomy): domain Bacteria; phylum Bipolaricaulota; class Bipolaricaulia; order UBA7950; family UBA9294; genus RXOA01. The sequence continues at coordinate 9,516 of CAZKPU010000014.1, forward strand.
CCCGTAGTGCGTCATCGTTCCGAGGTGAGATCATGCTCCCATCGTACGGGTTTCCACCGCTCGATGCCCGCCTTCTAGCCGGTGTCGCGCCGAGGAAAACCACGGCTCCGCTTCCGTGGTGCTGTGGGAATCACGATCGGTTTGACTCTCCGGCGCACCTCGTCCGATGATGATCCAACGAATCACCATGGGAGACGCAGCGATGTTCGAGTTGCCGGAGATTCACACCCTTGCACAGCAGATGGATACGGAGTTGGTCGGACGCGAGATCATCGCATCCACGGTTCGCGAGGAGCGCCCGAAGTTCCTGTTTGTCTCTCCTGACCCGGAGGTTTTCGAGCAGGAGATCGTCGGACGTCGTTTCTCTCACGTTGATTCCAAGGGGAAGTGGATCTTTGCCAAGCTCGATCGCGGACTGACCTTCATGATCGGGGAATTCGGCGGACGCCTCCTGTTGAGGGCCCCGTGGGAAGAACTGCCGAAGAAACACCACTGGATGTGCGAGCTGGATGATGGATCGAGACTGACGCTCACGATTCAGATGTGGGGGTTCGTCGGCCTGCTTTCGGAGCGAGAGATTGCGGCGCACCCCTACGCAGGAACGCTTGGTCCGTCACCGTTCGATCGGGGCTTCACCGTGGAACAACTGACACAGCGGTTGGATGCCCAGGCAACGGCTAAGGATATACCGGTGAAGGCTTTCCTCACCCACGAGGCCAACATCTGTGGCATCGGCAACGGATACCTGCAGGACATCTTGTTCCGGGCCCGTCTCAGTCCGAAGCGCAAGATCGCTTCTCTCACGCCGCAAGAAAGGGAGTCGCTTCACGCGTCGATCGTGTCCACTCTTCGCCAAGCGGCAAAACTGGGTGGCCGGGATACGGAGATCGATCTGTACGGGGAGAAAGGATCGTATACCCCGCTTCTAGATAAGCGAGCTACCGGCCATCCTTGCCCGGATTGCCGGACCCCGATCGAGAAGATCCAGTACCTCGGGGGTTCATGCTATCTCTGCCCGAAGTGCCAGATCTAGCGGCACGTATTCGGAAGAGCAGCCTCTATCCTGGTGCTCAAAAAGCTCCCGATTTGTGGTTCGACGGAAGGACCTTGCGCCACAGGGACTGACGGAACGCGACGCAGAAACCCATCGACCGGTAGAACGGCTGATCCGAACCGACGTGAGCCACCGTGGCGCCGAGTTTGGCTGCTCGACGAAGACCCTCCAGAACGACGGCCGTTCCCAGACCTTTCCGGCGGTGGTCGGGATCGGTGGCAACCGGTTCGATGTAGGCGATACGGTTCTCGGCGATGTACCAAGTACCGGCAAAGGAGGCGAACTCGCCGTCCGGGGCCACTGCGACGATCGTTAGGTCGCGACGGAAGTTCGGCGAGGAGAGCTTCCTCCTGCGATCCTCCAGCTCATCCTCCGGCGGTTCTCCTTCGTGATTGAATCCGCGGTGCATCACCCGGGGAACCTTGTTGGGCGATACCAGCAACGAATCATCGTCGGCGAGGCTGATCAACCGAAACCCAGCGGGAACTCGAATCCTCTCATAGGGAAGGGCCCCCGGGCCTTCCAGAGACCGTGTCGATGTCGGTTCCGAGAACTCCCCCCCAAGCTTCTCAAAGCCAAGCGACGCAGCGATCGCCTGAAACCTGGCATCCGTATCGTCGATGGAAACATGAACCGCTCTTCCGATCTCGAAGTCTCCCGCCGGATGCTTGATCGCGTGCAACAGCATCGGCTGTTGAAGCCGCGTGTCGCGAGGGGCGAGCTGTACGTAGTTGATCCCCATCCGGTGTTCGTAGTGGACGAGGCCGACGATCTCGCCGGTGTGGTCATCCTCCCAGACCCCGAATTCATACAGATGATCGGCATCCAGTGCCGGATGGAAGTGCATGTACTCCCAGCGTGGTTGAAGCCAGTTCCGGTGAGCTGTGCCTGCTCCGTAGGTCCGAAGCAAGAAACGACCGACGGCGTCGTAGTCTTGGGCATGATTGTATGAACGAGAGCGTGCCTGCATGGCTCCGGTCTCCTTTTGCTCGTTGTCCGGCCGTGGTTCCACACGCGTTTCGATCACCGTCTACCCACTGCTGCTCTTTCCTGGTCAGGGGCGACAAATGCCGCGGATGAACCCTTCGAAATCGAGCTTGTCTCGTCGACGGATGGAATCGATGATAAACCGGAACTGGTAGTACCCGTACAAGGAAGCGTCTCGCGCCAGTTCGGCGTAGTGGGAGTTGAAGTACGTTGCCGCATCCTCCCCTGCTGGCGTCGGATCGCTCAGCCGGCTGATCGCTTGCTGGAGTTGCTGTCGGAGTGCGAGCAGCTCCGCTTCGCCTTGCTCGAAATCCATGAAGAATGCGACAGCGAGATCATTGGCCATCGATTCCGATGAGTAACGGTCGAGCATCAAACCGCAATAGCGCTGCAACCAGTGTGTCATCTCGTGTGCGAGCAGGAATCCGTTGAACAGCGAGGTGAACAAGCAGGCTGCGTCTTCGGCATCGTTGTCGTCCACAAGCGAGAGGAAGAACGACTGCGCGGAGGCGTCGAGCGTCTTCCAGTGCGCGGTTACGATCTCTTCTCTCTGGTGATCGAGGTACACTAGGTTGGGGGTGTTTCTCACGACAACCTGAGGAACCGCCTTCGCCGGAACAGCACCGGCGATCTCCGAAACCCGCTCGACGAAGGCAACCACGATCCGCTCTGCGGTGGTCTGCACTGTGCTGATCGACGTATCCGCGGGGAGGGGGAGGGAGAAATCCAAACCCTCCGCGGTGCCGATCAGATAGACCAACGAAAGGCAAATCCAGACGATCGATCCCTTGAGTTGCAGCCTCTGCCGTTGCATTCCTCATGATAGCGAGCGGGTCGAGCCGAAGCCATTCGACCGCCGGGCAGCGCTGCAGGTGATAACGCTTTTCTGCACGAGTGTTTCGGTTCTTGAAGAGTGGCTCTTTGCGTTGTCATGTTGTCAGCGGCCATTGACATCGACCCGAACTTCCTGTAGGTTTGGGACCAATAACTTCAAGTTCTCGGAGACGTGCGAGTGAAACAGAGTGGTCGTGTCCTCCTTATTCAGGTTATTGACGTCCGTTCCCTTCTTATTGGGGACGGCTGACCTGACGGGCGGACGCTGACAAAAGAAATGAGCGAGCCACCCAACAGGGTGGCTCAAGTCTTTTAAGGGAGCATTCAGAGATCGGATGGAAGCGATGACGCGAAAGGCGAGCTTCGGACAGATGATGAGCAACGACTTGCACTGCGCCATGCAGCGTGTCGGGTCTTGCCTGCGATGGCCTGTTGCAGAAATCGTGCAGCCCGTGCCTGGCGTCCTCCTTATTGTCGTCGTCATTCTTACGGTCCCTGTCCTCGTTTGGGGGCAGGGACCGTAGGCTTGGGTCGCCAACATCCAGCAGAAAAACCGTCGTCGGCCACCCAAGCGGGTGGCCGAACTCTTTTTGTGGGCATAGGAAAGGAACAAGGAAAGAAGGTGGTCAATGCAGAGAACAGGCGCGGAAATCGTGTGGGAGGTCTTGCAGCGGGAAGGCGTCGAGGTTGTATTCGGAGTTCCCGGTGGAGCGATCATGCCCACGTACGATCTGCGGGTGGCCTACGGAATCAGGCATATCCTGATGCGGCATGAGCAGGCGGCGGCTCACGCTGCGGACGGGTACGCTCGAGCGACGGGCCGAGTTGGTGTTGCAATGGCCACATCTGGCCCGGGCGCGACGAACCTGACAACGGGGATCGCCAACGCCATGCTCGACTCGATTCCCATCGTCTGTATCACCGGCCAGGTTAACGTTGATCTGTTGGGGACCGATGCGTTCCAGGAAGCCGACATCACCGGAATCGCTTTGCCGATCACCAAACATGCATACCTGGTGACGGATGTCAATGAACTGGGAGCCATCCTCCACGAGGCGTTTGCGGTCGCTCGCAGCGGACGGCCGGGACCGGTTCTTGTCGACTTGCCCAAGGACGTTCAAGTTTCCTCGGGCGAGTACGTTCCGCCGAGTTCAGCCTCCTTGGACGCGCAGCCCTCGAGCACGATATGCGAACCGGCACCCGACGAGGTCATCCATCGAGTTGCGGAGATGATCGCAGGCGCGGAACGGCCTGTGCTGCTTTGCGGACACGGCGTCGTCGGCTCGGGCTCGGGTTCCGTCTTGCTTGAACTGGCTGAGCAAGCGGATCTGCCCACGGCGGTCACACTGCTCGGGAAGAGCGGTTTCCCGGAGGGACACCCGCTTGCGCTGGGAATGATGGGAATGCATGGAACGGTCGCTGCGAACTACGCGATTCAGCGCGCCGATCTGCTGATCGCCCTTGGCATGAGGTTCGACGATCGCGTCACCGGTCATCTGGATGCGTACGCTCCTGAAGCCCGCAAGGTTCATGTGGATATCGACGAAGTCGAGCTCGGGAAGATCGTGTCTGTGGATGTCGAGGTTCACGCCGACGTCGCCGACGTGTTGACACGTCTGACCGGCATTGTTCGGCCACAGAAGCGGCCGTTGTGGCGCCAGAGGATTCAGACCTGGCAAGACGAAGATGCGCAAAGGATTGAATCTTCATTGAAGCTCTCCGATCGGGAACCCCTGACGGCGCCCGCTGTGATGCGGAAGGTGTTCGATGCAACGGGCGGCGGGTCTACGCTTGTTGTCGACGTCGGACAGTGTCAGATGTGGGCGGCGCAGTTCTACTCCGCCACCTCGGGAAGACCGTTCATCACGTCAGGCGGGCTCGGTACGATGGGGTTTGCCCTTCCGGCGGCGATCGGCGTTCAGATTGCACATCCGGAGGAGGAAGTCTGGGTCATCGTCGGCGACGGCGGATTCCAGATGAGTCTTCACGATCTGGCAACGGTGACTCAAGAAGGACTCCCTCTGCGCATCGCGGTATTCAACAACGGATACCTCGGCATGGTACGGCAGTGGCAGGAAATGTTCTACGATGCCCGGTACGAATCAACCCCTCTTCTGAACCCGGATTTCATCAAGCTTGCCGAAGCGTACGGGATCGAAGCGGTAAAGGCCGAGACGCCCGAACAGTCCGACGACGCCATCGCGCAGGCACGGCGATGCTCTGGGCCGGTTCTGATGGAGTTCTGTGTTGTCGGCGAAGGTCCTCAAGGGAATGTGTATCCGATGGTCTCTGCGGGGTGTGCCCTCGATGACATGGTCCGGCAGCCGGTTCTTGCCTCTTGTGCGAAGGAGGCGCAGCGATGAAACGGACGCTGGTCGCGTGGGTCGAGGATCAGCCGGGAGCGCTGAATCGGATCGTCAGCTTGTTCAGACGCCGTGTCTTCAACATCGCGAGCCTGACCGTAGGTAGTACGGAGCAACCAGGGATCTCCCGGATGACGATCGTCTTGGATAGCGGGCGAACGTCCTCCGATCGGTTGGCCGGCCACCTCAGGAAGCTCGTGAACGTCTTGCGTGTGGAGGATGTCACGGATCGCCCGGCGGTTCTTCACGATCTGGCGGTGGTCAAGGTGCAAGCGGAAACCGAAACGCGAGGTGATGTGATGCAGGTTGCGTTCGCCTCGGGGGCACGGGTGGTGGATGTCGGAGTGCGCACGGTCACGGTGGAAACAACGGGAACGAAAGAGAGCGTCGATGCATTGGTCGCTCAGCTTCGGCCGTTCGGGATTGCGGAAATGGTGCGTACTGGCCGCGTAGCGATGCTGCGGGGCGATACGCAGGGTTGTCGGAAGGAGTAGCACGATGGCAAAGATCGAATTTGGCTCCGTCACGGAGGATGTTGTCACGCGGAATGAGTTCCCGATGAGTCGGGTGCTCGACGTACTGGGGGACACAACGATCGCGGTCTTGGGGTACGGAGTCCAGGGACCGGCACAAGCGTTGAACCTCCGGGATAACGGGCTGCATGTGATCATCGGACAGCGAGAGAACAGCCCGACCTGGGAGAAGGCTTGTGGGGACGGCTGGGTTCCCGGCGAAACGCTGTTTCCCATCAAGGAGGCGGCACAACGGGGTTCGGTGATCCTCTACCTACTCTCCGATGCCGCTCAAGCCGAGCTATGGCCTGTGGTGCGGGAGTCGCTGCAACCCGGGAACGCCCTGTGCTTCTCGCATGGTTTTGCCCTTGTCTACGGTGATCAGACCGGTGTCGTGCCGCCCGAGGACGTCGATGTGCTGCTGGTTGCCCCGAAGGGGTCGGGGAGAACGGTCCGTACGAACTTTCTTGCCGGCATGGGGATCAACAGCAGCTATGCGGTGTCTCATGACGCAACAGGAACGGCGCACGAGCGGACCCTGGCTCTCGGGATGGGGATTGGCAGCGGGTATCTGTTTCCGACGACCTTTGAGCGAGAAGTCTGGAGTGACCTCGTGGGCGAACGCGGTGTGTTGATGGGGGCGCTTGCCGGCATGATCGAGGCTCAGTACGGACTGCTTCGATCGTACGGTCACTCGCCGAGCGAGGCGTTCAACGAAACGGTTGAGGAACTCACGCAGAGTTTGATCCGGCTCGTTGCCGAGAACGGAATGGATTGGATGTTCGCCAACACGAGCACGACGGCGCAGCGTGGTGCTCTCGATTGGCGAGCGCGGTTCCGAGATGCAACGATGCCGGTCTTCGAAGAGCTCTATCAGCGCGTCCGCTCCGGTGAAGAAACGAGAGTCGTGCTGGAAGCCAACAGCAATCCGGAATACCGGCAACGCCTGGAAGCGGAACTTGCAGAGATGCGGGAATCGGAGCTGTGGCAAGCGGGAGCAGCCGTTCGAGCCCTTCGTCCGGAGCGAACAGCCGCCGGGAAGACGGAGTGACCGATGGAACCCCGTAGCGGCGTACGCCGCGTGGTCCTGTTTGACACAACTCTGCGAGACGGCGAGCAATCTCCGGGAGCAGCGCTGACGGCCACCGGGAAACTGCGGTTGGCGCGACAGCTTGCACGGCTGGGCGTCGATGTGATCGAAGCGGGGTTTCCCGCAGCGTCACCGGGAGACTTCGAAGCCGTACGGCGGATCGCTTCCGAGGTGGGCCGATCCGAAGGAGATCCCGCTCAACGCTCCCCGGTGATCTGCGGGCTAGCAAGAGCCTTGCAGCCCGACATCGACCGGGCGTGGAGTGCCGTTTCCGAAGCGACTCGGCCGCGGATCCATACCTTCCTGGCCGTGTCGGATGTTCATCTCCGGCAGAAACTGTCGCTGTCGCGGCGTGCGGCGCTTGTCCGCATCCGCGATGCCGTCTCGTACGCGAAAGGATTGTGCGAAGACGTCGAGTTCTCTCCCGAGGATGCGACGCGCGCCGATCCCGGATTCCTCGAAGAAGCGGTCTCGACCGCGATCGCCGCCGGAGCGTCAACGATCAACATTCCCGACACCGTTGGATACGCGCTTCCCGACGAGTTCGGCCGGTTGATCGACCGACTCATCCGGCGGTGCGATCCCTGTGGGCGGGAGATCGTGTACTCCGTGCACTGCCATGACGATCTCGGACTGGCGGTCGCCAATACGATGGCCGCTCTTGGGGCAGGCGCGCTACAGGCCGAGGTCACGGTGAACGGGATCGGTGAACGTGCAGGGAACGCCGCCCTTGAGGAAGTGGTCATGGCGCTGGCGGTACGGGGAGATCGGATGGCGTTCGAGACAGAGATCGAAACCGTTGAGATCGCTCGTACCAGCCGCCTGGTGAGCGATCTGACCGGGCTTCAGGTCCAGGCGAACAAGGCTGTGGTTGGGAAGAACGCCTTTGCCCATGCATCCGGGATTCATCAGGACGGCATGCTCAAGGATCAGTCTACGTACCAGATCATGCGGCCTGAAGACATCGGACTGCACCGTGTCGATCTGGTTCTCGGCAAGCACTCCGGACGGCATGCATTCCGTGCACGGCTTGCGGAGCTGGGCGCAGACGTCGACGAGACGACGCTCGATATTGCGTTTGCGCGGTTCAAGGGCCTGTGCGATCAGAAGAAAGATGTCACCGATGCCGATCTGGAAGCGTTGGTTGCCGATCTGCAAACGCGGGTTGATGACCAGTTCCGCTTGGCTGATCTGCAGGTGGTTTCCGGCCGGCCCGGAATGCCGACGGCGACGGTGAGAGTGGTGAGCCGATCGGGAGAAGAAACCGTCGAAGCGGCCGTCGGAACAGGGCCCGTGGACGCCGCATTCCGGGCGATCGATTCGATCCTCGGTGTGAACGCCCATCTTGTCGAGTACAGGGTGCACGGGATTACGGAAGGAATCGACGCTCAGGGACGCGTCAACGTCCAGGTGTCAAACGCCGACGGAGAGGTCTTCGGCGGCTTCGGAGCGGATACCGACATCATCGTTGCCAGTGCCAAGGCGTACTTGAATGCGTCCAACCGGCTGCTGATGAGCCGGGACGTTCGCTCTGCAGGCAACGACGGCGAACGGAACGCGGACAAGAGGTGCAACAGTCATGCATCGGTAAGGAGTGGAATATGAGTATCAGACGGATCATCGGCGAGTTTGATCAAACTGCACAAGCAAACGAAGCGGCTGCTGGCGAGCCGGCTTCCGTGGCAGAGAGCTTCGACGGCATGTCGTCGGGATGGGCGTTGGAATGGGATCTGACAACGCTCTCCGAGCGTAAGGCGAACGTTGAAGGATCGAGCGGAGAAAGTCTGCAGACCGGAGGGAGCTTCTGTGGGTCGAACGATCAGTGAGAAGATCCTCCGAGCGCACCTTGCGCCCGGTTCCGGTGCGGGGAAAGGACAGGAGCTTCAACCGGATGAGTTCGTTGAGGTGAGCGTTGATCTTGTGTTGGCAAACGATGTCACAGCGCCTCCTGCGTTTGACGCGTTCCGGAGAATCGGGGCAGAGAGAGTGTTCGACCGCGAGAAGGTCGTTCTTGTCGCCGATCACTTCACGCCGAGCAAAGACATCGCTGCGGCGGAAAACTGCTCCGAGATGCGACGCTTCGCTCGCGAGCAAGGCTTGACGAACTTCTACGATGCCGGATGTGGCATCGAACACGTTCTTCTCCCCGAGGAAGGGCTTGTCACGCCCGGGGATATCGTCATCGGTGCGGATTCCCACACCTGTACGTACGGTGCGCTGGGGGCGTTTGCCACGGGGATGGGATCCACCGACATCGCTTCCGCGATGGCGACCGGCACAACCTGGATGCGGGTTCCGGAAACGATCCGCATCGAGTACAGCGGCGATCTGCAGGATTGGGTAGGAGGCAAGGATCTCATTCTGTTCACGCTTCGGACGATCGGCGTGGACGGGGCCACGTACAAGGCGATCGAATTCGGAGGTCCTCTGGTGTCTTCCCTGCCGATGTTCGATCGATTCACCATGGCCAACATGGCGATCGAAGCCGGTGCCAAAGCGGGGTTGTTCGCTGTCGACTCCAAGACGCAGAGCTTCCTGGCGAACTCCGTTTCGGCTTGTTCACAGGCGGGGTACACATCCGATCCGGACGCCGGGGTGGAACAGGTTGTACGGATTGACGCGTCGAAGGTCGACCTGCAGGTCGCGGTTCCTCATTTGCCCTCGCGGGCGGTTCCGGCGGACTCCTTGGAACAGGTTGCCGTGAACCAAGTCGTGATCGGATCGTGCACCAACGGAAGGCTGGAGGATCTGCGGATAGCGGCAAAGGTTCTGCAGGGGCGCCGCGTCTCCGGGGATGTACGCTGCCTGGTGTTTCCCGGATCGCGGCGCATTGCGCTGGAAGCCACCCGTGAAGGGCTGAGCGAAACGTTCCTGGAGGCCGGTGCGGTGATCTGTCCTCCGACCTGCGGACCTTGCCTCGGCGGCCACAGCGGTGTGCTTGCCTCCGGCGAAACAGCGTTGGCGACGACCAACCGCAACTTCCGTGGCAGGATGGGCGATCCCAACAGTGAGGTCTACCTTTCCGGTCCCGCGGTTGCCGCGGCGACGGCGATCGTTGGGCGGATCGCGACACCGCAGGAGGTGATGGGATGATCCTCCAAGGGAAAGCGTTCTGCTTCGGTGATCATATCGATACGGATGTGATCATCCCCGCGCGGTACCTCACCAGCTTCGATCCTGCGGAGCTTGCTGCGTTCTGCATGGAAGGTGTCGATCCTGCGTTTGCGGCGTCCGTTCAGACAGGAGATTTCGTCGTTGCCGGGGAGAACTTCGGCTGTGGCTCGTCGCGGGAGCACGCGCCGCTGGCGTTGAAAGGAGCCGGCGTGGGATGTGTCATTGCAGCGAGTTTTGCGCGGATCTTTCATCGCAATGCCATCAACGTCGGACTGCCGATCGTCGTTTGTCCGGAAGCGTTCTCGGTGTTCGAGCCTGGCGACCTGCTCTCGGTGGACCTCCATGCAGGAACCATCGAGAATCACACGCGAGGAGGCGTCTACCACGCCCAGCGCTACCCACCGTTTCTCCTCGAGTTGATCGAGGCAGGCGGATTGATCCCGTACACCCGAAGCAAGCTCGGGTCCACGCCACGCTCGGGCCGTGGGGACGGGAAGCTCCATCCAGCGGGGAAGACATCGTGAGCGTAACGCTTTACGACACAACCCTTCGCGATGGATGCCAACAGGAAGGGATTTCGCTCACCGTTGGCGAGAAGCTACGAGTGGTCCGACTGCTCGATGCGTTGGGGATCGACGTGATCGAAGGGGGGTGGCCGAGCGCCAACCCCAAGGATCGCAGCTTCTTCGCCAGAGTTCGCGACCTCCCTCTGATGCATTCGGAGATCAGTGCGTTCGGGGCGACACGAAAGGCATCGACGCACGTCGAGGACGATCCGCAGGTGCGAGCTTTGGTCGAGGCGGAGACGCCGGTGGTCACGATCGTTGGCAAGAGCTGTCGACAACAGGCCGAGCGGGTCTTGCGTGTCGATCCGGACGAGAACCTTCGGATGATCGTCGATACCGTTCGCTACTTGGTTGAGCAGAACCGGCGTGTGATCTTCGACGCCGAACACTTCTTCGACGGCTACCGTTACGATGCCGGCTACGCGGTGGAAGCGGTTGCCGCGGCGTGGGAGGCGGGCTGCGAGACGGTCACGCTGTGCGATACCAACGGAGGACACTCGCCTTGGGACATCTATGCGACGATCGTGGCTCTTCGAGGGATGTTGCCGGTTCCTCTCGGAATTCACGCTCACAACGATGGTGACATGGCTGTGGCGAACAGCCTTTCGGCCGTTCGAGCCGGAGTTGCGCAGGTCCAGGGGACGATCAATGGATACGGAGAGCGTTGTGGAAACGCGAACCTCTGCTCGCTGATTCCGGCGCTGCAGTTAAAACTCCACGTGATCGATCTCGGCGCGAAACGGTTGGAGACGCTCCGTAGCGTTGCGGAATCCATAGGGCGAATCGCTCACCAGGAGCTTCCTCACGATCTCCCTTATGTGGGCGAGAGCGCGTTCGCTCACAAAGGTGGAATCCACGTCCATGCACTCGATCGCTGGCCGATGAGTTACCAACACATCGTACCCTCAGCCGTGGGAAACCGGACCCGGGTCGTTGTGTCCGAGCAGTCGGGCCGGACCAACCTGAAGTGGAAACTCAAGGAGCTGGGATTGCTTTCGGACGTGGCTCCGTCGCAGTTGGAGAAGCTGGTGGGGAAGATCAAGGAACTGGAGGAAACCGGGTACCAATTCGAGGGAGCTGACGCCTCGATCGAGCTACTGGTTCGCCGGGCGTCCGCCAACTACGAGCCACCGTTTCACCTGGAAGGGTTTCACGTGCTGGTTCGGCATGATACCGGCCAAAGCATGGTTGCCGACGCGTCCGTTCGGATGACCGTCGGCGCTCATCTCGTCCATACAGCCGATGATGGGAACGGCCCGGTCAACGCGCTTGATCGCGCGGTTCGCAAGGCACTCCTGCCGATGTATCCGGAGTTGGCGGAGATGGAACTGTCGGATTACAGAGTACGGATCCTCGATGGGGACGCAGGAACAGGAGCGCGGATTCGAGTGCTGCTGACAACGACGAGCGGCGAACTTTCGTGGACGACCGTTGGCTGCGGGACGAGCATTGTCGAAGCAAGTTGGATCGCGTTGTCGGATGCTCTCGAATACGGGCTGGGGCTCCATCGAAAGGGAAGCAAGCCCGAGATGGTTGGAATGAAGGAGATGGCATGCAAGCAGACATCGTAGTGCTTCCCGGAGACGGGATCGGTCCCGAAGTGATGCGCGAGGCGGTGCGGGTTCTGGAAGCGGTTGCCGATCTTGCGGGACATCAGTTCTCGTTTCGGGAATCGCTCATCGGGGGTGCAGCGATCGCAGAGACCGGGAATCCTCTTCCGAAAGAGACGGTGGATGCATGCCTTGCTGCGGATGGTGTATTGCTTGCTGCTGTCGGAGGTCCTGCCGGTAAGGCCGTTTCGGGCTCAGAGGCCGTGCGACCCGAGCAAGGACTGCTTGGGTTGCGCCGGGAGCTGAAGGCGTACGCCAATCTGCGTCCGGTCCGCGTCTATCCTCAGCTGGTCGATGCATCACCACTGCGTGAGGAAAGAGTGGTGGGAGTGGATCTTGTCATCGTGCGTGAGTTGACAGGGGGGTTGTACTTCGGTGCTCGCAAGGAAGCGGGCGCTGATCTGACGGATGAGACCGCAGCCTACGACACCATGACCTACCGCGCCAAGGAGGTTGAGAGAATTGCACACGTCGCTTTCCGGCTTGCCACGGGACGATCTGCAAAGGTCATCTCGGTAGACAAGGCCAATGTGTTGGCTTCCTCGCGACTCTGGCGGCGGGTTGTTGAACGGACGGCAGTAGAGCATGCGGGTGTGGAGGTTGAATCGATGTTGGTCGATGCCGCGGCCATGCATCTTCTTCGCTGTCCGAGGTCGTTCGACGTTCTCCTCACGGCCAACTTGTTCGGCGACATCCTTGCCGATGAAGCATCGATGCTTGCCGGCTCCCTGGCGATGTTGCCGTCGGCATCGTTGTCCGACGACGGCCCGGGACTGTTCGAGCCGGTTCACGGAAGCGCTCCGGATCTGGCCGGGAAAGACGTCGCCAACCCTGTGGGGATGATCCTCAGCAGCGCGATGCTGTTGCGGCATGGTCTCAGGCTCCCAACCGAAGCGGCGGCCGTGGAGACTGCGGTCGATCGTACTCTTGAAGCCGGATGGCGAACCGAAGACCTGGTTGGATCGGGGCGAAGTGCTATCGGAACCAAAGAGTTCGGCGATCGGGTTGTGGAAGCGCTGGACCGGGAGTGGAACACGGATCAGGAAGGTGGCCGATGAGAAGCGATGCAGTACGTCTGGGAGTCGAACGAGCGGCGCATCGATCCCTGCTGTACGCAACGGGATTGACTACGGAGGAACTGGAGCGGCCGCTCATTGGAGTTGCAAACTCCTACAACGCCATCGTGCCCGGGCACATCCACTTGGATCGAATCGGACAAGCGGTTCGAACCGGCGTCTCGATGGCCGGCGGAACCCCGCTTGAGTTCAACGTGGTGGCTGTGTGCGACGGTATCGCCATGGGGCACGACGGGATGCGGTACTCGCTTCCCAGCCGAGACCTGATCGCCGACTCCGTAGAAGTGATGGTTCAAGCCCATGCGCTGGATGGGCTGGTCTTGGTTCCGAATTGCGACAAGGTCGTGCCCGGGATGCTGATGGCTGCGGTGCGTCTCAATCTGCCGACGGTTCTGGTCAGCGGGGGTCCGATGCTTGCCGGCCGGCACAACGGTGAGGCTGTTGATGTGAAGACGTTGTTCGAAGCGGCAGGTGCATTCCGGGCCGGGACGTTGGACCAACATCAGGTTGCTGATCTGGAGCGTTGCGCGTGTCCGGGGGCGGGATCGTGTTCCGGCCTGTTTACGGCCAATTCCATGAACTGCCTTGCCGAAGCGATCGGGCTCGCGCTTCCGGGCAACGGAACAATCCCTGCCATATCTGCCGAGCGGATCCGGCTTGCCAAACATGCAGGGATGCATGTGATGAATCTTGTAGAGCACGGCACGACCGCACTGGATATCCTCACGGAAGATGCCATGGAGAATGCCATCTCCGTTGACATGGCCATCGGAGGATCCACCAACACCGTCCTCCACATGAGCGCGCTCGCCCGAGAAGCCGGCATCGATTTTCCGCTCGATCGTTTCGATGCGATCAGCCGTCGTACCCCATACCTGGTTCGACTGAGTCCATCAGGACCGTTTCATATGGAGGATCTCGACGATGCAGGGGGCATCTCGGCGGTACTCCGCGAGCTGCACGACGTCGGCTTGCTTCACGAAGATGCGATGACCGTTGCCGGGAAAACGATTCGAGAGATCGCCGATGGTGCCGCGCCGTCAGACGGGCAAGTCATCCGCCGCGTCGGAAACCCTCACCGAGCGGATGGAGGACTCCGCATCCTGCACGGGAACCTTGCCGAAGAGGGTGCCGTGGTCAAGGCATCGGCGGTGTGCCCGGCGATGCAGCAGCATCGAGGCCCGGCGCGTGTTTTCGACGGGGAGGAAGCGGCGATGAACGGCCTGGAAGGCGGATCGGTAAGCCCCGGCGATGTCATCGTGATTCGATACGAAGGGCCACGCGGCGGGCCGGGAATGAGAGAGATGCTCCTTCCGACGGCGACGCTTGCGGGAATGGGATGGGACGAATCCGTGGCTTTGATCACTGACGGGCGCTTCTCAGGGGCCTCGCGCGGGGCGGCCATCGGTCATGTGAGTCCGGAAGCGGCGGCCGATGGATTAATCGCCTACGTGGAAGACGGAGACATGATCGAGATCGACATTCCCGGAAAGAAGATCCTGTTGGACGTGGATGCCGATCAGCTGGCGGAACGATACAAGCGAGGGCGATCAAGGACAGGCGGACATCAGGCGGAGACTGCAGGCAGAGGCATCCTCGAACGATACGCCGAACTTGCAGGTTCGGCTGCGGAGGGCGCCGCACTGAGAAGACCTCAGTGCGGACGGGGCGACGAAGGGTCCGTGTCGGAACGAGGCTCGGCTGGCTCGATACCTACGGATTGATCTCGAGCCGGACAGCCGAGAAGATTGCGTGACGGTGAGACGAGATTCCCACGCCTCCGATATTGGATGTCGTTGCAGCAGGCTCGCTCAATGTGGGCTGTCGTGCGCCACGTACACGGCATGCGGCCGGGGGACGTTGCGTGATCCTGCCGTTTCGAATGCCGACGTATCCGGACGGCTTCGGTCCCGATGCAGTGCGGTTTGCGCAGGCTGCTGCGAGGGGCGTCGGTCGGCGAACGGTCCGATGAAGGAATGTCCTTCCCGCGGTCTTTCCGAGAGACGCGGATACGAAGCGTGACCCGGCTGTGAGAGATCGGGACGGAAGCCTATCGAGAAGAGATCAATGGGAAGTCACACGACATCTGGCACGTGCACCCGAGCTTCGTGCTAGGCCTGGAGGCAGCGATTGGTGACGCGATCGGAAGGAGTTGGTTTTGAAGAGGTCGTGGCCTTTCACGGACGACGATGCCCGGGGTTGGCGATCGGGTATCGGATGGCGCGGTCCGCGATCAAGGAGCTGACGGGCGGCTTCGCCGTCTCGAGCGACGAGTCGTTGGTGGCGATTGTGGAAAACGGTGCCTGCGCGGTCGATGCACTGCAGATCGTCACTGGCTGCACGTTCGGGAGAGGAAATCTCATCCTCCGGGATCACGGAAAGCATGTGATGACGCTGATATCGCAACGCGCGGGACGGGCGGTCCGGGTTTGCTATCACGGTCGAGGGATCCCCGAAACGATCTGCAACGACGAGGACGCGACCATCGGTTGGATCCTTTCCGCGATGGATGAAGACATCCTGGCGATCCGATCTTCGAACGCAGTCCCGCCCGCCCACGCGGTCCGTAACCGTGAATCCGTTGCGTGTACCCGTTGTGGCGATCCTGGTGCACATCCTCGGAGTCCATCGCTAGGTGGTGGTCGGATTGCTTGCATCCCGTGCTTCGATGGGATGGAGAACGTCTCTTGTGATGCTTCACGTGAACGGATGGGTGTTTCGATCGGATCGGTATCCGGCCCAGACGCCGCCGTGTTCGGGGGACCGGCGACCGTCCGCTCGTTGGAGGCCGACTTCAGGGCCCTCGGTGTCCGCCCCGGAATGACACTTCTCGTGCATTCCTCTCTCTCTTCCCTGGGGTGGGTCTGCGGGGGGGCGATGGCGGTCATTCTGGCGCTGGAGTCTGTGCTGGCGGCAGAAGGGACCCTGGTCATGCCCACGCACTCCTATGCCTGGTCCGACCCCGCAGGGTGGCGGAATCCGGCGGTTCCCAAGGACTGGGCCGAACTGTGCCGGAACGAGATGCCGGCGTTCGATCCCGCGTGGACGCCGACGTCGGAGATGGGAGCGATCCCCGAAACCTTCCGTAGCCAGCCGGGCGTGGTTCGCAGCGGCAACGTGTGCGGCACGCAATTCCACCCCGAATTCCTGACGCGTCCGTTCCGCCCGCACCCCCTCTTCCTCGGCTTCATCAAGGCTGCGGTCAAACACGGGAGATGAACCATCGTGACGGATGGCATTCCGTCTCCAAACAAAACACCCCG
>CAZKPU010000014.1:25994-30664 GCA_964554715.1 uncultured Thermotogae bacterium
TCGTTTGCGGCGTGGGGAAAACGCGCCGCGTGGATCACCGACGATCAGGCGATGGATTTTCCCCAAGGGGAAGCATCTCCGCTTGCGCGGATCTATGACCTGCAGGGCTGGGTGCTGCTGCTCGGCGTGGGGCATGGGAGCAATACGTCGCTCCACCTTGCCGAATACCGAGCATGCCTCGGACAGACCATCCACGAGTCCCGCTCACCGGTGCTTCGTGATGGGGAGTGCACGTGGATCCGATATCGCGACATCGATTACAGCGATGACGATTTCGAGGCCATCGGGGAGGCGTTCGCAAGCAACACGAGCCATGTTGCCAAGGGAAGAGTCTGCTTTGCGCCTGCGATGCTGATGCCGCAACGCCCGTTGGTGGACTTCGCCGTGCCGTGGATGGAGGCTCACCGGCTCGAGTCGTCGTAGGACTGCGGCCGTGCCGGCCTGAAGGAAGCCGAGAAAGGTCGCCTAATGAAGCAACAGCCTGGCTCTGCGAAAACGGCGCAACGCGAGGGAAAGAAGGATCCCGTTGCCGATAGCCAGCGCGCCGAGAGCACACCCGAGCACTGCTGCGAACCCGAGGCGCTGAAGGACTGGAATGATACTGTCTCGGAGAAACATGAGCGCAAACGCGAGGATCATCGGAGGTACGAGGAAGACGCCCATGAGCGCTTGCGTCGCTCCCTGAACCGTTTCCGATCGAAGCGAGATCAGAACTCCGGCGGAGCCGATCAGCCCAGCGACCAACAGCGCCACACCAAGATCGACGAGCAAGACCCACGGGCGATAGAACGCCACCGAGCCTTGCCACGCGACGCCGTTTGCCACAGCCGCTCCCACCAAGAGCGCCGGGAGCAGGATCACGATGGAGAAGCTGACGCACGAGAGGAGTTTTCCCAAGAGGATGGCACGATCCGGCAGCCGGCTGGCAAGAAGGGTCGGAAGCGTGTGTCTCTCCCTCTCTCCTGCGAAAGACTCGGGGATGGATATCCCGACGAATAGCAGGGGAATCGCCACGCAGAGCAGAAGAGACACGTAGCCTTCGAGCCAGTCGGTACCCGCTTGCCACGGGATGTAGATCGCAATGAACAGCGGAGAAAGGAGTGGGATCGCGATGCGCCAACGAGTCCCTTGACTCCACAGCAGCCCCTTGCGCTCCTTCCACATCACCGTCCGAATGTCGCGAAGGTTGTTGCTCCAGTGGTTCATCGCTCCTCCTCCACCAACGCCAGGAAGACCTCTTCCAAAGACGCTTTCTCACGGGACACCTCTTCCACGGAGACGCCGGCAAGCACCAGCTGGCGGACGACTTGAGAGATGTCGGCCGAGGGATCGAGTTTGAGAATCCACCGATCGGAGTCGCGATCGAGGTTTGCCGTGGCCACCCCCGGTTGATCCATCACGCGTTGGATTGCTTCGGGAGATCCTCCTTGGCCGCGGACCACAGTATGGGCGGAGGAAGCGACGCGGAGATCCTCCGGAGATCCTACGGCGAGTAGAGTTCCGTTACGAATGACCGCGACGCGGTGGCAGAGCTGCTCCGCCTCGGCCATGTTGTGGGTTGTGAGAAAGACGGTGATCCCTTCTGCAGCGACCAAGGAGCCGAGGTGGTTCCGGAGCGCGTTGGACGCAACCACATCAAGCCCGGCTGTCGGCTCGTCCAGGAACAGAAGGGACGGCTGATGGAGCAACGCTCTGGCGACGGCCAGCTTTTGGCGCATCCCTCGACTCCACTTCGCAACTCTCTCCCGCCGACGCTGCCACAACCCCATCTGCTCCAGCAACGCGCGGATCCTCTGGTGGCGGATCTGCGGCGACAGGTGCCAGGCGCGCGCGTAGAACGCCAAGTTGTCCTCAGCGCTCAACTGGTCGTAGAGCCCTGTGTTCTCCAGCAAGGCGCCACACCGCTCGCGAACGTCACTCCCTTGGGTACGGGGATCGAACCCAAGAACCTTCGCCTCTCCTCCGCTGGGCTCGAGAAGGCCCAGCAGCAGAAGAAGTGTTGTGGTCTTCCCGGCTCCGTTGGGTCCGAGGAACCCGTAGATGGTCCCTTCTGTGACCGTGATCGAGAGCTGATCCAAAGCGCGCACGGACGGGAAATCTCGGGTCAAGCGATGGGTAACGATCGCGGGTTCTTTCTCCGTCATCAGGGCTCCTTCTTGTATGTACGATCCGTGGAAGCCGCTGGCGGGCGGTCTCATCCTAGCAGGAGACAACGAGGTTGGCGAAGAGTGCGGTGGAAAAGGGACTGCTTGGTCGCTGCGTCCCGGGATGGGCACGCTGCCCTTGCCCGGGCGAGGCAGGGACGCATCCAACCAAGCAGATCGACTCATCTTCACGGCCAAGCGTTTCCTGATCGTCTCACAAACAAGTTCGGCCGGCTGTCTGGATGTCGAGCGGCACGAAACGGCTGCTCGAACCGGCCTCGTCGGACACGGGAGGCCGAAGATGCGCGCACACAAAACCGCACATGGAACGGTTTGCCGGGTCACGGTGTAGGTTAGGGGAATCGGATGACGTTTCGGAGGCGATTTCTATGATGCAAAAGGCTCGTATCGTTGGCGTTTCCGCTGCATGGTTCCTGTGCACCGTTCTGTTTGCTGCCGGGACTTTCGCAGATGGCGTCATCCTCCCTGACAACCCGCAGGGAGGTTGGCTGACGGTGGTGTATCACGATGTAGACGTCACCATCCGTGACGGCGTGGTGACGACCGAAGTGGATCAGGTCTTCCGCAATGACACCACGCGGAGCATCGAGGGCCGGTATGTCTTCCCTCTTCCTCCCGGGGCGATCGTCACCGACTTTAGCCTATGGGTGGATGGAGAACCGGTGGAAGGCGAGATCCTGGACGCCCTGCAAGCCCGGTCGATCTACGAGGAGCATGTGCGCCGGGCGATCGATCCGGCACTGCTGGAGTATGTCGGGCGGGATACCCTCTCCCTGAGGATCTTCCCGATCTCTGCCGGGCGAGAGCGCCGGGTTCGCATCTCCTACACCGAACTCCTTGAAGCGGACAACGGCGTGTACCGCTACCGCTATCCGTTGAACACGGAACGGTTCTCGGCGCGGCCGATCGAAAGCGTTTCCATCGATGTTTCCCTGGAAACGACCGTTGCACTCTCGGCTGTCTACTCACCGTCCCACGATCTGGCAGTCGTTCGTGAGGACGCGAACCACGCGTCGGGAGCGTACGAGGAGCGACAGGTTCTTCCTGTGGACGATTTCCTTCTGTACTACGCGGTAAGCGCCGATACGCTGGGGATGACCCTCCTGACGTACGATGATCCCACCGACGACAGCGACGGAGTGTTCATGCTGATTGCCACGCCTCCGAACGGTTCGACGGATGCCGAGGCGATTCCGAAGGATCTCGTATTTGTGCTCGATCGCTCGGGGAGCATGCAAGGCGACAAGATCGAGCAGGCCAAGGAGGCCCTGCAGTACATCGTCAGCAACCTCAATCCTGACGATCGCTTCGCTGTTGTCTCGTTCAGTGATTTCAACGAGGCGCTCCACAGCCGTCTGCAACCGGTCTCAGCGGGAGCCGTCTCCGAAGCGGTACGATGGGTTGGGGGGATCAGCGCCGGAGGCGGAACGAACATCGATGCGGCGCTTGAGTTGGCGCTGGAGATGTTTGATCAGAGAGACGAACGCCTCAAGTTCCTGGTGTTCCTGACCGACGGGGAGCCGACGGTGGGTGAAGAGAACCCGGCGACGATCGCGGCGCACGCGGCCGAAACGAATCACGCTGATGCACGCGTGTTTGTGTTCGGTGTGGGCTACAACGTCAATACGGTGCTTCTTGACCAGCTTGCCCAGGAGAATCGGGGAACCACGACCTACGTACTCCCCGGGGAGGACCTCGAGAGCAGCTTGGCGAGTTTCTACCGTAAGATTGCCTCTCCGGTCCTTGCGGATCTCGCCCTCCAAATCGAGAGCGTCTCCGGCAACGTAGCGACCTACGATCTCTTCCCTCGGGTTCTCCCTGATCTCTTCCGCGGAACGCAGCTGATCGTCGTTGGCCGATACCGGGGAGTCGGAACCGCGCTGATGACGGTTTCCGGTCGTGCGCAGGGAGCCGACGCAGCCTACGCAACCGTCGGTGCTTTCTCCGATCGGGCACTCGAATCCAGTTTCCTGCCTCGCTTGTGGGCGGGTCGAAAGATCGCCTTCCTGCTGGACCAGATTCGGCTCTACGGAGAAAGTGACGAACTCGTAGATGAAGTGATCTCGCTGTCACAGCGGTACGGAATCATCACCCCATACACGTCGTTTCTTGTCGACGATGACGAATGGGCACACGAGGAAATGGCCGGTGCCGTCTTCGACGCCGCGGCACCCGCAGCAGGAGCGACGGCTGTTCAGGGTTCGTCGGCTTTGCGCACTCTTGCCGAGTCGGAGACTGTGCAAACCGCGGTCGAAGGCGTGCAGGCCGTGGCCGATCGGGTGTATTTCCTCCGGGATGAGATCTGGACCGATTCGACGTACGAAGATCAAGAAACGATCGACGTTGTCCTGTACAGCGACGCCTACTTCGATCTTCTCGACGCCGTGCCGTGGATCGCAGAACACTTGGCGATCGGAGAGCGGGTGATCATCCGCGTTGGCGAGGTGTATGTCCGCGTGGGGGAGGAAGGGCTTGAGCAACTCCCAAGCGACGTGCTCGAGGCTC